>NZ_JBSYXP010000012.1:0-156363 GCF_054172105.1 Methylolobus aquaticus | reverse complement strand
CTTTCCGTTTTGGTGCTGGTATTTTTCAGCGTGAGGGTTTTCGAGGTGCTGGTGGTGAAAATCTGCTGATCGGGGAAGGCCAGGTTCGTGGCGGACAAGGTCACGGCCGAGGCGATGGGGGCTGCGGCGACGAGGAGGGAGGCGACAGCGGCGGCGGTTTTGGTATTCATGAGACTCACCCTTGGATTTTGGTTTTATGCAAAGAAGTGGTTTCAGTTCGTTATGTGTCGGAGTATTCGCGGCGGTGAGAAACCCGAGTCGAACTGAGCATGACCAAACTCTAGTAAGGGCTCTGTCCGGAGTTGGCGGGAAAACGGTGATTCAGGTCACAATTCCGGACGGTGGCTGGGCGGGGGACCCGGCGGATTCGCCGGGTGGCGTGGGACGGTGTGAGCTGAGTGATGGCCGATGGCCGGCGGGAGTGCGAAGCCAAGCCCAGCGGCGATGGGCCGGTACGGGCCGTGGCGGGGGGGCGTTGTCGCGGGCGACGATCGTCGTGGCGTGCGGCGCGAGTTGCCGCGGCCGTCCCTGTGGGGCGCTGTCAGGGGAGAAAGGGCGCGTTCTGCTCCGATTCCGGCGTTTGAGATCCTTCGGTATTCAGCGCTGCCTGGAGTTGCGTGATCAGTTCGACCCGTGCGGTTCTAAGTGCCGTCCAGTGTTGATCGAGTTCCTGTGGTTGCGCTCCCAGCCGGACAGCGTTGTCCAATGTCGCGGCCAGTTGCTGCACGGTTGTCGCCCCTGCCGAGCCGGCGGAAGCGGTGAGATCGTGGGTTAACCGCCGATGGCAGCTTGATCGCCCTCGCGCAGCAGATCGCGTACGGGGAACGCGGGATCGCCGTATTGTTCGACCAATAGCGTCAGCAACCGGAAGTACGTGGTCCGGTTCCCGTTGACGATGCGCAAGCCCTTGGCTGGATCCAGCCCGGGTATGTCGGCCGCGCGGCGAAGCCACGCGTCACCTTTGAGAGGCTTCCCAGGCGTACGCGGGCCGGCAGGCTGACCCGCTGGCCGGGCAGCCAGCCATTGCAGCAGCGCGGCGTAGAGCGTCTGCGGCTCGACGGGCTTTGCAACGAAGGCGTTCATGCCGGCAGCGAGACATTGACGGCGGTCTTCGTCGAACACATTGGCTGTCATCGCTAGAATTGGGACCGCCGTCCGGCCGGGCAGCGCGCGAATCAGCCGAGTGGCCTCCGGGACGTTCATTTTTGGCAGCTGCACGTCCATCAGAATCGGGTCGTAGGCCGAGTCTCGCGCCATGGCCATGGCCTGCCGTCCCTCTGCGGCAACCTGGACCTTCAAACCGACACCCAGCCGGTCGGTCTTCGTACGACAGGTAGTCGGGAAACGGTGAGCCGAGGGAGTCCACGACCTTCCTCGCGAGTTGCAGCTCCCAGGCGGCGTTCAGGTAGACCAGCCGGCCGGTCGCGTCGATCTCAAGCACGATGTCGTGCAGATGGTCGAGCCGCATCTGATCAGCGCCATCCGCCGGATGCGGTGCGGTCAGACTTTCATCCAGGGCAGGCCGATGAGGGATGCTGAGACCGTCCTTCATATCTCACGGACCTGAAGCCGGTTAGATGATATGACAGGGATCCACGTCAGGATGGCGTTATCCATGCTAGCTCCTAGGGGTACGGACGGAGCGTGTTTGTTGAGTGGCGCTACGTGGTTGGCGCTCACTCGAGTGAGCAGTTTGTTGACTCTATCGCACTCCCCATCCTCTGCCGTCCAGCGCAAGCGCATCAGCGCTTCGAAAGCCAGTATCGGGAATGTTCGAAAGTGACGGACTCGGTCGCCCAATACCGAAAAGCGGCAATCCCGCATGCAGTCACCTCGGAACGGTGAGAAACATCTGGTCTGTCTGTGCCTAAAGGTTCCGTCTGCTTGGTTGACCTTGTGGCTGCCGATGGACTGAGCGGCTCCATCAGTTATTTTGCCGACACGCTTGGCAGATAGAAATAAGGACTTATCCTGTTTCTTTTAGGGTTAATCCCTAGTCCAAGAAAAGTCCGATAAATTTGCTTGGTAGACCGAAGGTCCGAGGAGAGACATCGGAGTTGACGAATGATATTACCTTGGCACTGCTGAAGTTCGATACAGACGGGCGAAAGGCGTGGCAAGAGAGGTTCATGGCGTCAAGGTGAAGAGGGCGTGTCCCCGGCGGTAATTCAATAAAGCCCAGGCTCGCGCCCTGTATATTGGGGGTTTGGCAGTTGCGTGACGGCTGCCTAAGGTAATTTCGTAACGAATTTTCCTTAGGTGTAAGTACGTATTGAGGATTGGATATAAATCGCAGTAACCTCGCCTGGCCTGAACAAAAGGTCGTGGAGCGTCACCGGTACGGCGTAAAGGCGACCGAGGCGGCGGTGGCACGAGTGATCGCGCGTCTGCGGGCGGAGCCCGCGGTGGTGTTCGCGGCACAGCTTCGAAGTATGTTTCTCCTGAGTAAGCTGCGCTGCTACGCGGCAGCAGTCCGGAGCAGGCGTGCGTCGTGGCAACTGCGTGAAAAATTATCGAATTTAGTCATGTGTCGACACGGGAACGAATGCCATCGCAGGGCGCAAGATCGGCATCGGGAAAAAGGGGGAGGCAAGCGCGGTTTGCCGCGAGCGTGGGGTCTACTTCTGTCGGGCCACGGTAGCGCTGATCGCCGTATTGTTTGGGGTGTGCCAAGCGCAAGATGAACAAGCGACCGAGTGACATGGTGTGCATGCCCTGCATCCTCCTGGTGGACGACGAACCCACGGCTCGGGCCGTCCTCGGTGCCATGCTCGCCGACGAGCGTTATCACCTGGCCACCGCGGAGTGCGGCGAGCAGGCTCTCCTTTTGGCCGAGCAGCTGCAGCCCGACCTTATCCTGCTGGACATCATGATGCCCGACATGGATGGTTACGCGGTATGTCGACGTCTGCGCGCAACGCCTGCGCTGGGTGAGATTCCGATCGTGATGTTGACGGCGCTGGATGACGCGGGCTCAAGGCTGGCAGGTATCGAGGCGGGGGCGGATGACTTTCTCTCAAAACCGGTCGATCGCACCGAATTGCGGGCCCGCGTCGCGACGATTCTCCGTCTGGACCGCTATCGAAAGCTCGTGGCGGAAAAACAGCGCTTCGTTCGGCTGACCGATCGGCTGCCGCATGGTGTGGTGCTCCTCGATGCCGAGGGTCAGATCCGCTTCGCGAATCCCGCATTCATCTCGCTGGTAGGCGGCACGAACGAAGACGCGGCGCAGGAGCGATCGATTCTGGATTGGGTCGTGCCCGACGAAAGGGAGTCCCTACAGGTGATCGTTGCTCGTCTCCGTCATGAGGGTGATGCATTTCGGAACCTGGAAGTGCGCATGGTGCGCAGCGATGGTACGCACTTTCCGGCCATGCTGGATGGCGTGAGCTACTCGGAATTGCCAGGGACGATGGTCCAGTTGGTCGTCCAGGACATCACCGATTCAGTGCTGCTGAACACCGAGCGCGCGGAGGTGGCGCGTCGCAAGGACGAGTTTCTCGCCCTGCTGGCTCACGAACTGCGCAACCCATTGGCGCCGATCGGCTCCGTGTTGGATGCACTGCAGCTTACAGGTTATGCGGAAAGGCAGTTCCCTCAGTTCTACGGGATCCTGGAACGGCAGTTCAAACAACTGGTGCGGCTGGTAGACGACCTGATGGATATGTCTCGCATCAGTCGGGGTGACATCAGAATCGTCAAGTCCCCTTGTGACCTGAACGCCATTCTCGACCAAGCGCTGGAAACGAGCCAGCCCCAGATCCGGGCGGGACAACACGAGGTCGTTGTCATGCGATCAATGGAGGGGCTCTACCTCGAAGGCGACGCCGTGCGGCTGACGCAGGTGTTCAGCAACCTGTTCAACAATGCGGCGAAATACATGGCGGTGGGCGGCCGGATCGAGGTCAGGGTGGAATCGCGGGACGATCGCGCTCATGTCTCGGTGCAGGACGAAGGGCTAGGTATTCATGCGGAGGACTTGCCGTATGTGTTCGAGCCTTTCCGTCGCGTTGGCAAAGCCTCCGACGAATTCCAACAACCGGGCGGGCTAGGCCTGGGGCTCAGTCTCGTGCAACGGTTGGTCGAGCTACATGGCGGTCGAGTCAGCGCGCACAGTGACGGGCTTGGGCGGGGAAGCGTGTTCCGGGTCGATCTGCCGTTGAGTCCGCGCCCCGCGTCTCGAGTACGCCGCGAAGAAGAGACCTCAACGCGCCCCCTTTCGGGACGCTGGGTTCTGGTGGTGGACGACAATCGGGATGCCGCGGATACGCTTGCGCTGATGTTGCAGCAGCTTGGCGGCACGGTAAGGGCGGCCTACGACGGTTCCGAAGCCTTGGCCCTGTGCCAAACCTTCACGCCGGATGTCGTGCTCCTGGACCTCGGAATGCCCGGAATGGATGGGTACGAGGTTGCACAACACCTCAGAGCGTCGCCGGCTGGCCAGACACTGCAACTCATCGCGATCAGTGGCTGGGGGCAGGACGAGGATCGCCGGCGCAGCGCTGCGGCGGGGTTCGATCAGCACCTGGTTAAGCCGGTGAGCCTACAGACCTTGCTCGGTTGCCTCGACTCAGCCGCGTCGATCGCTTGAGGTGCGGGATGAGGGGTTGGCGCGGACATGCGCAAAATCGAGCCTCAGCGGCTTCCGCCGCGCGCCTCGTGTGAGGAGACTCACGAGACGTCGCTGCGCCCTTGATAGTGATTTGCTCAAGCCGTCGCTGCGCGCCGAGCCGACAAACAGGACGGCGTCGTGAAGATGGGTAGAACCTTTGTGGCCACCTCAGTCAGCGCCGCCCTTTGTGGTACAACGCGACCGGCGGCGAAGTCCGTCCGTCAGGTCTTCCGGTGCGCCTGCAGCCCCAGCGCGCGCAGATCCAGTCGGCCGTTATGCAGCGGCGGGCACCAGAAATACGCGCCGGTCACCGGCCGAGTGAAGCGGAAGATGGCATCGGAGATGCCGTCCTCCGCGCCGATCATCCGCTGCAACTGCGCCTCGAAAGGATGGAGCGACGACGCAAATGCGACGAACACCAGGCCCGAACGCTGGCCCTCGGCCCACGGCATCGAGCGGCGCAGCAGGAAGGCCGGGGGCTCGAAGCTTTCCTGCGCCGTGCGTTTGACGTGAGCCGAGGACGGAGCGTCGTCGAGTTCGACGTTGTCGCTGCGGCGCCGCCCGATGGTCTGGTCCTGCTCCTGGGGGCTCATCGCTTCGAGGCGGCCGAAGTCGTGAACCCATTGCTGAACGGCAACGAAGCTGCCGCCGTCCAGCCCGGCGCCTTGTCCGGCGACGAAGGCCGCCGCGACCGCATCGTTGCCGGTGGGGTTCTCGGTGCCGTCCTCGTAGCCACTCAGGTCCCGGCCCGTGGCATGGCGGAAGGACTCGATCACCTGGTCGAGTGCCAGCGCACGGCCCACCGCCGCCTGCACCGCGCGTGTCAGGTGTACCAGATCACCCCGGTCCTCGCCGCGCAACCAGCACCACAAAGCCGACGGTGTGGCCGGCAGTTCCAGTCCCGGCCCGACGGCACCGGTAAAACTGTGCAGCCCCGGGATGTCGCGGTCCAGCGCACGTACCACCGATTCGCCCAGGCCCACCACCAGCTGTTGACCGTCGGCCAGCTCTCCGAGCGCTAGCAGTGCGCTGCGCAGGTCGCCCTGCGGCGTGGTGCTGAAACTGAGGTAGCGGCCCAACGCGGGCACCGGAGCCAGGATGCCGGTCTGTACGTCGCTCATCGATGCTCGCGTCACATGCATGTCTCAGGGTGTCGGCGTCGTTCGGCAAGATCGCTGGTCGGGCGGCTCGCGGTGTGGCATTTCACGACCTGGAGCCACTTGCCAAGGTGCCCCTTTATGGTGCCACAATGGCGGCCCTCAATTCACGCCAGGAGAAAACAGCATGAACAAGTCCGAACTCATCGATGCCGTCGTTGCCAAGACCGGTCAGACCAAGAAGGACACCGAGCAAACGCTGACGGCGTTGCTCGACGCGATCACGGAGGCTGTCGCGCAGGGCGAGACCGTGACCTTCGTGGGGTTTGGCACATTCAAGCCCGTGGAACGGGACGCACGGGAAGGGCGCAACCCGGCAACGGGTGAGACGATCATGATTGCGGCCTCGCGGTCCCCGAAGTTCGTACCCGGCAAGGCGTTCAAGGAACAGGTGAACGGCAGCTGACAGGAACCGTCGGCCGCCGCGTGCTGACGGAGGCACCCGCTGCCGCGAGATGCCAGTTCGAGCCGAGCCCGTTCGTGAACGGGCCATCCGGCTCGCAGGTCCTGTTCGTCACTCAATGAGCACGCCACGGTGTCATGGGTACCCTTCGAGGCCGGGCGGGAGCCCCTTTGCGCTGCTTCAGCCGTTCAAGAGGGCTCGTAGTCCTGGCCGCGACCCCGCTGCGGTGGCGGAAGTGTCGCGCCTTCTGCATTGCTTTCCAGGAGCATGTATTCGATCAGGTTTTCCGCATAGTGAGCGATGCGCTCCAGCGACTTGAAGACCAACACAATGTTCATGATCGGCCCTATAGTGCGGGGGTCTTCCATGGCATAGGTCATCAGTCGGCGAAGCTCGGACTCGAACTCATCGCCCGCCGCGCGTTGGCGTCCGGCCAAGGTCTCGGCAGGGCTCTCGCCATCATCGTCGAACAGGTGCAGGGCGCCTTGCAGGCACGCTGTCGCGCGCTTCATCATCGTGTTGACGTTCCGCCGGAGTTGGCGAGACAGTTCCAACCCCTCCGACCCGAAATGCTGGATAACGGTGCTGCCGATCCTGACGGCTTCGTCGGCGATGCGTTCCAGATCGCTGGCGCTCTTGGATACCGTCATGATCCTCCTGAGATCGCCGCCCAGAGGTGCCCGGCGGGCCAGCAGCCGGATCACTTCGGCGTCGATGTACCGCTCGAGTTCATCGATCGCATGATCTCTACCGATGACGGACTGGGCCAGCTGCAAGTCGAGCGTGTTGAAGGCCAGGACGGCGTCGTTGACCAAGGCCAGCACCTGCCGACCCATCGTCTGAACACGTTCGTGCAGATGGGCCAGTTCGGCGTCGTATTGCTTGACAGTATGTCCTTCGGAATTGTTGTTCATGGTCTTACGTTCCGGGGCGCCGTCTGCGCCGAGAGGGGCGCGTCAATTCGGATAGGGTCACGGCCGGTGCGCAAACGTGAACCTCGGTTTGTGGGTCCCCGCTGCGCTCACGCCGTCGCCGGAGCGATCCCGGGTTCGGTCTCGGTCCCGCCCAGGTCCGACAAAACGGTTTGCGGGCGCTGGTAGAAGGCAATCGCCGCTTCACCGATCAGTTTGGCCGTCGCGGCTGCCATCACGCCAGATGCCGGAATCGACGCCGCAGGGTGCCAGTCCATCCGGCTGACCAACAGCGGGGAAGTCGCGCTCAGGCCGGAGGCCGCGATTACCGCCATCAGCTCGGGTACGCGCGCCTGATCGTCGATGTCCTTACCGTATAGCAGGGCAATCTCCAGGATCAGATACAGGTTGACCCGGGTCAGCATCGACGCACCGCCGACGAAACCGACCATCTTCAGCACGTTACCGGCGACCGGAAACAGCATCGGCAGGTACAACAGCGCGCCCCCGACCAGCGACAGCGAACTCTGGGCGAGGATCAGCCGGCGAGCCAGTTGTTCCGGCGTTTCTCCCGGATAAAGGGTTTTCACCCGCTGCACGATCCGCCGGACCTCACCCTTCCGCAGGCGCAGAAAAAAGTAGAAGAATTGGTCTACGGCGACGCTTTGTTGCCGCGGTTGCGCGGCTGCCACCCTCCGATTCCTGGCGGAGGCAGGGGCGTCGGTGTTCGAATCTTGCCGGAAGGCATTGCGGACTTGTTCGGCCAGGCGTGTCGCCATTTTCTGCTGATCTCCCATAAGCTTGCATCGTCAGGATAGCCCGATGCTAGCACGTGGGAGGCGCCCTTCGTCACCGTGTTGCAGAGCCCTTTGCGGTGTCACGAAACAGTCATGATGGGGGCTTATTCTTGACAGGCTAAAAGCCCGGATCGATGCGCCGGCGGCCGATACCCCAACCCCCAACGATGTATTCCCCACTCCCCCACTGGTCGCCTTCCGATAGCGCGGACTTACAGCGGGCGCGTGACTGTCTGGAGTCTCCGAGCTTCGCGTCCAGACTGTCCGAGTTCGTGGGTGCTCCGTTCGAGGTCGCATTCAAGCTGATGCCTCCACGCTGGCACTACCGGATTCAGCAGGCCGCGGAAAAGGGCATCTGGTCGGCGCTGAATGTTGCCGTAATAGGACTGACGGGGGCATCGCGACCGTGTGGCGGCGCACGTTACCGGCTTACGGCAATGGCCGTTGGGGCTGCTGGAGGATTCTTCGGTGCTTCGGCCCTCCTGATCGAGTCGCCCTGTACGGCCGTGGTCATGCTGCGCGCCATCGCGGCGATCGCTGCAGCCGAGGGCGAGCCCCTCGAGCGCATGGAAACCCGGCTGGCCTGTCTCGAAGTGCTCGCACTGGGTGGGCAATCCGGGCGTGGCAATCCAGCCGACACGGGATATTTCGGCGTACGGCTGGCGCTGGATGCGCCCCTGGCAGCGGCTTCACGGCATCTCGCGGAGCGGGGCCTGGCCGGCGGTGCAGGTTCGCCGCCGCTGGTCCAGTTTCTGGCGGCGGTGTCTCAGCGTTTCGGCGTGACGCTGTCGCAAAAGGCCGCGGCAGCCGCGCTGCCGGTCGTTGGTGCTGCCAGCGGGGCATTCGTGAACCGTCTGTTCATTCAGCATTTTCAGGACATCGCCCGGGCGCATTTTGCGCTGCGCCGGCTGGAGCGGAAGTTTGGTGCCCGGGAAGTCCGGGCCCGGTATGACCAACTGGGTCAGCCAAGTACGCGAGTGCTGGCTTATCCCCTCGCGGCGTGATGCCGCTCTTTCGACGACAGGAGCCGTTGTGGCCAATCTCTCCGATCTCTTGAAGACTGACCTGGGCAAGGGCGTGGCGATCGGGTTGGGTCTGGGCTCGCTCGCCCTGGCCTTGGCGCCGGTGCTTCGGCCCGCGGCGAAGAATGCCGTCAGGAGCGGACTGCTGTTGATGGACAAGGGGCGGGAATGGGTGGTCGAGGCTTGCGATTCGATCGAGGACATCGTGGCCGGTGTGCGGGCCAATGTGTCCGAGGAACAACCAGGACCGCCCGAGCCTCCGACGGCGGCCGAGGCGGAGGGCGGGCGCCACGCCTGATCCCAGCGAACGGGCTGTCCGACTTCGGCAATCGCTATCGCGCCGTTCACCGACGCGGGCTTACCGGCCCCTGATTGAGGCTGCCTCTATTCGGTTGACGGCAACCGTGCCGGGCATCGCCGCCTTGCTGCGCAGCGCACACCGGCGCGGCCTGTTGTGCGGTCCTCACCACCGTGCTCCTGAGCTCGTTACCGGCCTTGGCGCGCAACCCGCTTGCACGCCCGGCTGGGTGCGCGGGTTCTTCTGACGCGGGTCAACCAGCGACCACAACCCCTCTTTCCGATCGTAACCATTCACCCCGCTGCCTTGTTGGGTAGTGGGAGCGGGCTGGGAGGGCGAGACCGTCTGCGGGAGGGAACCCGCAGGCGAGCCTCCAGGGACGGATTCACGGCGTGTCTCGGCCTCCCGGACCGCTCCCGCGAGGGGGCGTGAACGGTTACTTTCCGATCACGTAATCAACGTTTCCGATGCGGGGCAGCGCCCCCGTCGAGCCGATTCATGCCGCGCCCCGGTTGAGGGCTCGTCAGGCAGCCAGGGCGGCTGCACCCACAGGTCATCGATGCTCCTGCGTCCAAACGCCGCGCGTCAGGTCGTTCTTTTGCGAGCGCCGGTCACCGCGCTGCCATCAAAGTGACGCCGGATCTTCACAGCACTGTCGCATCCGGCAGGCATAGTGCCGAGACGAGTTTGGAGCGACAGAGGATCTATGAAGGCCTTGTTCATCTGCGGATCGCTGAATCAGACCAAGATGATGTACGAGATCGCTCGGCATCTCCCGCAACTGGACAGCTTCTTCACCCCCTATTTCTGCGACGGGCCGGGTCGCTGGGTCCAGAGGACCGGTGTGCTGGATTTCACGGTGCTGGGTGGGCGGTTTCAGCGGCGCACCCTCGAGTTCTTGCGGGAAAAGGGCGTGCCGCTGGACCACGAGGGCTTCAACGGCCCATACGATCTGGTCGTCACCTGCAGTGACCTGATCGTTCCCAGACGGGTGCGCGGTACGCGCCTGGTGCTGGTTCAGGAAGGCATGACCGATCCCGAAAACGTCATGTATTACCTGGTTCGGGGATTGGGACTGCCGCGGTGGATGGCCCAGACCTCGACGACCGGATTGTCCGATCTTTACGACATTTTTTGCGTCGCGTCGGAGGGTTACCGGGACCTTTTCGTGTCGAAGGGCGCCCGTCGGGAAAAGATTCGTGTCACCGGCATACCGAACTTCGACCATTGCGAGGCCTATCGGGACAACGATTTCCCGCACCGTGACTACGTGCTGGTCGCGACCTCGGATATGCGGGAGACGTTCAAATACGAGAACCGCCGCAAGTTCATCGAGCACGCACGCCGTATCGCGGATGGCCGCCAGTTGATCTTCAAGTTTCATCCCAACGAGAACCCGGCGCGGGCCGCCCGGGAAGTGGAGCGCTACGCCCCGGAGGCGATCCACTTCAGCGAGGGGATGACGGACCACATGATCGCCAACTGCCAGGCCCTGGTGACCCGCTACTCGTCCGTGGTCTATGTCGCCGCGGCTTTGGGCAAGGAAATTCACTCGGACCTGAGTCCCGAGTTGCTGACCCGATTGCTGCCGTGGCAGAACGGGGGAACCTCCAGTGCCCGGATCGCACAGGAATGTCTGGCCCTGCTCGAGCGCGACGAAGCACCAGCGGCGCACGCCGGGATGAAGCGCCGCTGGCCGGTTTCGCCGGCGGGCATCCGGGCCGTTCGGGCGCGGCGGAAGGCCAAGCTACGCAAGGCTGCGCCGTGAACGATCCGGTATTGATCGTCGTGCAGGCGCGGATGACGTCCACCCGCCTTCCCGGAAAGGTTTTGATGGAATTGGGCGGGCAGCCGCTGTTGTTGCGGATGCTGGAACGCCTGCAGCGGGTCCGCACGCCGCATTGCATCGTGGTCGCCACGACGACCGACGCCGAGGACGACCCGATCGAGCGACTGTGCTTCCGCCATGGGATCGCCGTCTATCGCGGTCATCCCACCGACTTGCTGGATCGCCACTACCGGGCGGCCCAGGCATTGGGTGGCGGTGCGGTCGCGAAGATCCCTTCGGATTGTCCGCTGATCGATCCGGTCATCGTTGATCGCGTGCTCGCGCGCTTCGCGCAGCGCGACTGCGACTACGCGAGCAATCTCCACCCCGCCACGTATCCCGACGGTAACGATGTCGAGGTCATGGGCTTCGAGGCGTTGCAAGCGGCGTGGCACGAAGCCGACCTACCGATGGAACGGGAGCATACGACGCCATTCATCTGGGAGCGGCCCGAGCGCTTTCGGTTGGCGAATCTCGTGTGGCAGGACGCGCAGGGGCGCGCGATGCCCGATCGCTCCATGTCGCATCGTTGGACCGTCGACTATCCCGAAGACTACCGGCTGGTGAGCGCCGTGTTCGACGAACTCTATCCGGTCAATCCGCTGTTCGGCCCGTCGGAGATCGTGGCGCTGCTGGACCGAAGACCGGATATCGCGGCGCTCAATGCCCGTTACTGCGGGGTGAACTGGTACCGCCATCATCTGGACCAGTTGAAGACCGTCGATCAGCGGCAAACCCGAATCCTCTGAGGACGCGCGATGACCGTCAACGAATACCGGCTTGCCTCGGTCGGCTCCGATCATGCCGATGCGCACGCCGACCTCAAGGCGCTCGCACACCGCGTAAGGCAGCGTGTCGTCCGACTCGCCACCGATGGCGGATGCTTCATCGGCGCTTCCCTGTCCTGTGTCGATTTGCTCGCCTATTTGTACACGCACTGGCTGAAGGTCGACCAACAGCGGCTCGACGATCCGGATCGCGACTATCTGCTCCTGTCCAAGGGTCACGATGTGCCAGCGCTGTACGGGCTGTTGGCCGAACTCGGCTGGCTCGATCCTTCCCGGCTGCAGCGCCACCTGAAAGTCGACGACGACATCTACTGGCATCCCAACCGCCGCATCCCGGGCGTTGAGTTCCATTCCGGTTCATTGGGCCATTTGCTCAGTGTCGGCTTGGGGATTGCGCTGGATATCCGGTTGAGAGGGGGTACGGGGCGCGTGGTGGTCGTGCTGGGCGACGGTGAACTCAACGAAGGCTCGATCTGGGAGAGCGTACTGGTCGCAGCGGCCAAGGGTCTCGAGAATCTGGTCGCGGTGATCGACCGTAACGGGTTTCAGGCGAATGTCGCGACCGAGGAACTCCTGCCGCTGGAGCCGCTGACCGACAAGTTCGCAGCCTTCGGCTGGCATGCCCGCCGGGTGGATGGTCATGACTTCTCGGCCCTCGCGGAGTGCTTCGACACGGTGCCGGTCGGCTGTGGCCGGCCAACCGTCGTCATCGCCGATACCGTGCGCGGCAAGGGCCTGCCGAGCATCGAAGCGCGCGCCGACCGGTGGTTCTGCAACTTCTCGGCCGACGAGGTGACCCAGCTGCTCGGGGAACTCGATGGCACGCGTTCCGCCGCAATCTCCAGCGAGGTGCTCCTTGTACGTTGACGAAACCGTTTCAGGGCAGGGGCCATCGACGGGCGCCGCTGCACCCTTTCCCAGCTACGAAGCGGGACTGACGACGCTGCTGGCCCGGGACGATCGTTTCATTGTGATGACTGCCGAGAACCGCGCCGCGATTCGCGGCCTGCCCCCGGTCGCCGGTCCCCGTTTCATCGATGTCGGTATCTGCGAGCAGACGCTGATCGGCGCGGCGGCCGGTCTGGCGCTGCGCGGGCGGGTGCCGATCGTCCATGCGCTCGCGACCTTCCTGACGATGCGGGCCTTCGAATTCATCCGCACCGATGTCGGCATCGCGGGCCTGCCCGTCAAGCTGGTCGGCGGTTTCCCGGGCTTCCTGTCGGAAGCCAACGGTCCCACCCACCAGGCGATCGAGGATGTCGCCTTGATGCGGGGCATCCCCGGCATGAAGGTCTGGTGCCCGGCGGATGAGCACGACCTGCTTCTCGGCCTGGACGCGGTCATGTCCGATGCGGCGCCGTGGTATCTACGCTACCACGCAGGGCCCGCCGTGACGACGCACCACGTACCCTTCGAGATCGGGCGAGCGGAGGTCTTCGGCCAGGGGCGCGACGTCACCCTGCTGACCTATGGCCTGCTGTTCGGCGAGTGCTTCCGCGCTGCCGAATTGTTGCGAAAGGCCGATCTTTCGGTCGGGCTGATCAATCTGCGCACACTGAAGCCGATCGACCGGGAGGCGATCCTGACCGCGGCGCGCCGCTCTGCCCTGCTGGTCACGGTGGAAGACCATTTCCTGACCGGCGGCCTGTTTTCCATTATGGCCGAGGCGCTCATCACCGCCGGCCTCGCCGTTCCGGTCCTGCCGCTCGCGCTCGACGAACGGTGGTTCAAACCGGCCCTGCTGCCGGATGTGCTGGCTTACGAGGGATTCACGGCCGAGTCCATCGCCGATCGAGTCCTGCGTCGTCTTTTCCAACTCTGATTCCTGCGTCACACCATGGCCAACCGCGTCGAGTTCAATCCCGATCTGCCCGATATCGCCGAATCGAGCACGCTGTGGGAGCGTGCCCGGGGACTGATCCCGGCGGGAACCCAGACGCTGGCCAAGGGGCCGACCCAATTCTCCGACGGGGTCGCACCCAAATACCTGATCAAGGGGAAGGGCGCCCGGGTCTGGGACGTCGATGGCAATGAATACCTGGACTACAACATGGGCATCGGCCCGATCGTCCTCGGTTACTGCCACCCGGCAGTGGATACCGCAATCCGCGCGCAGCTCGAGGACGGCATCACGTTTTCACTGATGCACCCGCTCGAAGTCGAGTTGGCCGAATTGCTGCGGGACTGCATTCCGAACACAGAGGCCGTGCGCTTCTCAAAGACCGGGTGCGATGTCACCAGCGCCGCGGTTCGCCTGGCCCGCGCCTTCACGGGGCGCGAGCGCATCCTGTGCTGCGGCTATCACGGCTGGCACGACTGGTACATCGGCGTCACCGACCGCTGCGCCGGCATCCCCGAGGCCGTCAAGGCGCTGACCCACACGGTTAACTACAACGACCTGCAATCCGTGATCGACGCGGTGGACGAGGACGTCGCCTGCGTGATTCTGGAACCGTTCGTGTTCGAACGCGAGAACGGCCAGTTCCTGTCTGGTCTGCGCGAGCTATGCGACCGGCACGGCGTGTTGCTGATCTTCGACGAGATGTGGACCGGATTCCGCTCTGCGGTCGGCGGTGCCCAGGAATTTCTTGGCGTGCGCTCCGACCTGAGCCTGTTTTCGAAAGCGATGGCGAACGGCATGCCGATCTCGGCGATCACGGGGCGCGGCGACGTGATGGCCCTGCTCGAAAAGGAGGTGTTCTTCTACACGACCTTCGGAGGGGAAGCCTTGTCGTTGGCGGCATCGGTCGCCTGCATCGATTTTCTGCGCGGTAACGGGGTGACAGCGCGTCTGGCGCAGGCCGGCCAGCGCCTGTTGGATGGCCTGAGCGGTCTGATCCACGAGCGTGGACTGGACTACGTGACAGTGGCCGGTTACCCGTTCCGTACCCTGATGACTTTTTCGCCGAAGGCCGGCGATCCGCTGAAGCTCAAGACCTTGGTGCAGCAGGAACTGATTCGCCGCGGCATCCTGTGGTCGGGCATCCACAATCTGTGTTTCAGCCATACCGACGCAGACATCGATTACACGATCGCCGCATTCGGAGAATCGTTCGCCGTGCTCGAGGCAGCCGTCGCAACGGGGCGGGTCGACGCCGAGTTGCGCGGTGCGCCCTTGCAGCCGGTGTTTCGCAAGACGAGTCAATTCCACAGCAAGCCGCGTCGGAAAGACGACGAAGTCTTGCTTGCTTCTGCTCCGCTGAATCGGAACGTGGCGTGAGTGCTGCAGAACGCTTCGGGCTGAACGGCCGCACCGCGATCGTTACCGGTGCCGCAGGCCTGCTCGGGCGTCAGCACTGCCGGGCGCTGGCCGAAGCCGGTGCCACGGTGATCGTGACGGACATCGACCAGGCCACTTGCGACGCGGTGGCGCGCGATCTTGGGGGCAGCGCTCTGGCCATCGCGGCCGACATCACCGACCCGATGTCGCTGCGGCGGCTCGCGGAGGGCGCGCGCGAGCCCACGGGCCGCGTGGATGTCCTCGTCAACAATGCGGCGATCAACGACAAGTTCGAGGATCCGGCCGCTGCGCTGGAGCTTTCTAGGTTCGAGAACTATCCCCTCGCGCTGTGGCAACGGTCCCTGGATGTCAATGTGACCGGGCCGTTCCTGTGCTGCCAGATCATCGGCGCGAGCATGGCGAGGACCGGGCAGGGCAGCATCATCAATATCGGATCGACCTATGGCCTGGTCGCGCCCGATCAGTCGCTGTACCGCGATCCGGAAGGGCGGCAGCAGTTCTATAAGTCACCGGTTTATCCGGTGACCAAGGGCGCGGTGCTAGCGCTGACGCGTTTCCTGGCCGCGTACTGGGGTGCCGCGGGAGTGCGCGTCAATGCACTGTCTCCAGGGGGCGTTTCGAACCACCAGGACACCTTCTTCGTCGACGAGTACGCCCGCCGCACGCCGCTGAATCGGATGGCGTCGCCATCCGATTTCATGGGGGCATTGCTGTTCCTGGCCTCCGATGCTTCGTCCTACGTCACCGGCGCGAATCTCGTCGTCGATGGCGGATTCACCATTTGGTAGTCGCAACAACCCGTCGCCACCCCTAGAAGAGGACACAGATGAGCGAGAAGATGATCAATATCGGGAACCGAGGAATCGGTGAAGGATGCCCCGTCTACGTGATCGCCGAGATCGGCATCAACCACAACGGGTCGATGGATCTGGCGAAGCAACTGATCAAGGGTGCCAAGGATGCCGGTGCCGACGCGGTCAAGTTCCAGAAGCGGACCCCCGAACTTTGCGTGCCCAAGGATCAGTGGAACCAGGAACGCGACACGCCCTGGGGCCGCATCCGCTACATCGAATATCGCCGTCTGGTCGAGTTCAACGCGGAGCAATACGCCGAGATCGATGCGTACTGCCGGTCCCTGGATATCGACTGGACGGCTTCCTGCTGGGATGAGCCGTCCATCGATTTCATGGAACAGTTCGCGCCGCCTTTCTACAAGATGGCCAGCGCATCGCTGACCGACCTGCCCTTGCTGCGCAAAGCCCGCTCGACCGGCCGGCCGGTCATGATCTCGACCGGCATGTCGACCATGGACGAAATCATCGCTGCGGTCGAAGCACTGGGGACGCACGACGAACGAGGGCGCCCGACTCTGATGATCGCGCATTCGACATCGACTTATCCGTGCCGGGTGGAGGAACTCAATCTCCGGATGATCGATACCTTGCGCCGCGGCTATCCCGGCGTGCCGATCGGCTATTCGGGACACGAAACCGGCCTGGCGCCGTCGATGGCCGCGGTGGCGATGGGCGCCAGCTTTCTGGAGCGCCATGTCACGCTGGATCGCGCGATGTGGGGGACGGATCAGGCGGCCTCGGTGGAACTGATCGGTCTGGAACGGCTGATCCGGGATGTTCGCGACATCGAGCGTTCGCTCGGCGATGGCGTCAAACGGGTCTATGACAGCGAACTCGGCTCGCGCCGCAAGCTGCGCCGGGTTTGTTCGGCGGTGTCGTGATGAGCGCCGGCGACGATCTGCTGCGAGAGCGGCTGTGCCGGGTCAAACTGGTGCTTACCGACTGCGACGGCGTGTTGACGGACGGCAGCGTGTACTACTCGGAACTGGGCGAGAAGTTCAAGCGCTTCAATATCCGCGATGGCATGGGCGTCGAGCGCCTGCGCCTCCTGGCCGGCGTCGAGAGCGCCATCGTAACGGGGGAGACCTCGGAATCGGTGGTGCGCCGCGCCGAAAAGCTGGGGATCGTGGAATGCCATCTGGGCGCCAAGGACAAGGGGGCCGTGGTCCGGTCCATCCTGGCCCGACGCGATCTCTCAGGAGCCGAAATCGCCTATCTGGGTGACGACGTCAACGATTTGCCTGCTTTTGAGCTGGCCGGGGTCACGGCCTGTCCGCGTGATGCCGTCGACGAGATCAAGGCGCGCGCCGACGTGGTGTTGACGCATCGAGGCGGCGAGGGCGCGTTCCGCGAGTTCGCGGAAATGCTGCTCACCGCCGTCGGCGCCAAACCCTCACCGCTTCCTTCTTCCGAAAGCTGACACTAGGTCAGCTGTTCAATCCGTTCGCAAGGAATGCGAATTTTTGCCGGGCGCCTAAAGGGAATTGGCGCTCGGCCGCTTTTTCACGAGACAGGCCGGTGCCCATGTCCGACAGGTTTTATACGGTCCTGGCTGCGCAGTTCTTTTCCGCGCTGGGTGACAATGCCTTGCTGTTTGCGGCGATCGCGCTGCTGAGATCGCTCGACATGCCCTCGTGGCAGATTCCTGCCCTGCAGGAGGGCTTCGTGGTGTCATTCATCGCGTTGGCACCGTTCGTGGGGCCGTTCGCTGACGCGCTGCCGAAAGGCCGCGTGATGCTGATCAGCAACACCGTCAAGATCGTCGGGTGCGGCGCCATGCTGGTCGGGCTGCCCCCGCTGCTGGCCTATGGCTTCGTGGGTGTCGGTGCCGCGATGTATTCCCCGGCCAAGTACGGGATCCTGACCGAGTGCCTGCCGCCCGAACGGCTGGTCTGGGCGAACGGCTGGATGGAGGGTCTGACAGTGGCAGCCATCATCCTTGGCGCCATCCTCGGCGGGCTGCTGATCGGCGACACCGTTCAGGAACGGATCGTAGCCGCGCTGCAAGGTCAGCCCTTTGCGACCGGCATCGACACGGCGCCCGAGTTCGCTATCGCCGTCGTGCTGCTGATCTATCTGCTGGCAGCGCTGTTCAACCTGTACATCCCCAAGGTGCCCATCGATCACGCCCTCCCGCAACGCACATTGGGCTTCATCGTGCGGGACTTCGCGCAGTCGTTCCTCAAGCTCTGGCGCGACCCGCTAGGCCAGGTGTCGCTGGCGGTGACCACGCTCTTCTGGGGAGCCGGTTCGACGCTGCGACTGATCATATTGCTGTGGGCTTCGGAGGCGCTGGGCTTCAATTTGGAGCAAGCCACGCAACTGACGGCCGTGGTCGCGGTGGGAATCGGCATCGGAGCGGCAATAGCCGGTCGTTCCGTACCCTTGGACCATGCCGTCCGGGTGCTTCGGGTCGGTGTTGCGATGGGCTTCACGGTGGCGATCATGGCGCTGGTCACTGACTGGCGGGTCGCGATCCCGCTGCTCGCGTTGATCGGCGCGCTGGGCGGCTACTTCGTGGTGCCGATGAATGCGTTGCTGCAACATCGCGGGCATCTGCTGATGGGTGCCGGCCATTCGATCGCGGTGCAGAACTTCAACGAGAACCTCAGCATCCTGATCATGCTCGGAGCCTACAGCCTGATGATCCGGGCCGGCTGGCACGTCAATCTCATCGTCGTCGCCTTCGGCCTGATGGTGGCGGGCGCGATGGGTTGGCTGACGAAGATGCACGGTCACGACCAGGACGGCTGAGCGTATCGGTCTGGTCTAAGCCACCGGCGGCGCGACTTTGCGCAGCGCCGGTGTCCCTCCCTCGTCCTGCCCGTCTGTCCTGAGGCATACGACGCTCATCGTAATGGTTCTGTACAAGGAGATTGCTGATCAGGCCTTGGCGAACGAGATCGCTGTTCTCTCCAGTCAGGGTCGTTCGTAACGCCCCGCGGGAACGACGCAAAGGCGCGCGCTATGGTCAACCATCGGCTTTGCACCCTGTTGCTGCTCGTCGGCTGCGGCGGCTGTTCGGTCGATATGGCACGCCAAGGGTGACCGGAACCTGATCTTAGTCCCGTGAAACTGGGAGCCAATCGCGAGCAACTGATCGCGGCGCTAGGTGAGCCGAGTGCTGCCTACCAGGGTCCTCAGGGCGGGGCCGACCTTTTTCGCGTACCACTCGCATTACCCGGAAGTCCCGAGCGGGCGCTCAGTTGGGCCGCGCTCGATGTCGTCACGCTGGGGTTGTGGGAGATAGTGAGTAGCGCCGTTGAACGGAATCAGGGCGAGTCGCTGCAGTTGGCGGTAGGCTACGATCCCCATGGCACTGTCATCGACGTATCATCGCATCGATACTAAGTGCGTTTTTGTCACCGCCACCCCTGAGCGTTTTCTGAACCGCAGCGGATTGCGGATTGCGCGCTCACCAGCTTATCGTGTCGACTTTCGGGAGAGGGCTATTGACTCTCAACAGATCCGATCCAGGAACCATGCGGGTTTCAGCGGGTCAGGTTGACGCGGGAGTTTGGTGGACAGCCGACCCTGCGCTGGAACTGGCGATTAGTCGATCGATCGTGTGATCAGTTTCCGCAACTGCGAGGGACACGCGGACGGCAAGCTCAGCCCGACCGAGGCGAAGTTGCCCCAGTAGGAAAGTAAGGGGGCACACCAAGGACCGTCCGCGTCGGCCCCAGTTCTCCCTCATCTTTAGATTGTCGTCCGGCAATGATATCTTTCTAAGGCTGCTCCAGGCGGACGGCGCTAATCCAGATTGCGAGAGCGGGCTCAAACATGGACATCCGCAACATACTGTTCCTCGGTTTGGTAATGATGTCGTCGTGCGTGGTCCATGATCCCGAACTGGACAAGCAGATCGACCGCTACCGCGGTACCGGGATCCAGCAGCAGGGCAACACCCTGCCGCCACATGAAGTCGAGGATCTGGAGGACTGACCCGCCAGCGTTCTACCCACCGACCAATTGGGCCATTAACAATCTCGTCTGGCGAATCTTTGTCGCGCTCTGACGGCACCCGGGACCTAAGATCGGACCGGAATCGGGCGAGTGCAGATTAACCGCCGCTTGGCCCAGTGATGTGATGGGAAGCCGAGTCAGTTGGTGACGATCAACCACAATGTAAGGGAGAGCAACATGTTTAGGACCTTACGGATATCTTTGTTGTGTTTCGCTGCTCTGTCGAGCGGGGCCTGGGCTGTGGGTCCTGATCTGGACATGTCGCAGCCGCCCGATCCCCAGCCAGAAGGCGGCCCTGTGGGTGACGGCGAGGATTGGACGGGCGATGGTAGAGCCGACCCAGTCGGCGATGACGAACACGATGTGGGCAAGATTACGTCTAAGGCCAATAGTGTTGGCGCTCCCACGAAAACTCCTGATGAGGGTCCTAGCGGCAAAGTGGACGAGAACAGGCGGAGAAAGGGGCAAGCGCCTCACTGATTCGCTGAAACTGCGCGTTACCTCTTATCTTTTCCGAGCGCCGTCGCGGCTAGGTTACCGAGCGAAATGTGAGCTCACGCGGGCCCGATTGGCTCGGGACTAGGAAAGCAGACATAGCCTTGCGAAGCCGCTGAATAGCGTGCTACTCCAGCGGTTGCACCACTGCCTCTGCGGAGCAGGCTTTTCTGGATTTCGTCAGGAGCGCTCTGAGTCGTGCGGCTGACGCGGGTTCCGCGATTGGACTGTTGACGATTGTTTGGCCGAAACCGCAATTTCTGGCTGCAATACAGCTCATCCGCCTCTCGTTTCTTGGTTGGGCTGTTGACTCTCAAGCGCCCCGACCCAGCAATCTGACCGAAATCCATGCCTTCGGCCGGGGCGATCTCTCTCAAATTTCCGAACTTGCCGGTGTCGAGCAGGTGTTGTGAATCGTGCGCGAGGCCAAGGGGACTAACCGCCCGGGTAACCACTTGCACCAAGCGCGCAAGGAAAAGCTGCCGTTGGTGAAGAGCCGATCTTCGGCAATAACGACCGGCCGCTTTGGCCGAAACCGGCCCATCATCCCCCGATAGCCACATTGCACAGCACCATCCCGCACGCCTCTACCCGGCAGAGCCTCTCCCAGTCTGCTCCGCCGCTTATGGCGCGTGATGACGGCGCTGACCGTTGCTGCGTAGCGTGTCCCTTGGCGTAGCTGACACTTGCCGGCCAGCCGGCCGACAGTGATGCCTTGGCGATCGCGGAGCGTCCAGCGGCCGTCGGCCTGAACGAGTTGTAGCCGATCACTGATACGCAGCGCGCGAATCTCCGCGTGCACCGGATGCGTCGATGGCAAACGCCCGGCGAAGCCCAGGTCGACATCCGCGAAGCCCAATAGCTGATAGCGCTTCGCCAGTTCGGGTACCGGTTGAAGCCACGTATCCGGTTCGGTGCGCAGCAGGTATTCGGCGGGCTCCAGCTCCAGCGTGAACGGATTGCTGCGGTGGATCGCCTCGCACAGCGTCAGGGTCTCCTTGGCGCGTGTCATCCCGACGTGATGGAGCCGAATGGCGGGTTGCGATCCCGCTGCTCGCGTTGATCGGCGCCCTGGGCGGCTATTTCGTCGTGCCGATGAATGCGTTGCTGCGACATCGCGGGCATCTGCTGATGGGCGCCGGCCATTCGATCGCGGTGCAGAACTTCAACGAGAACCTCAGCATCCTGATGATGCTCGGCGCTTACAGTCTGATGATCCGGGCCGGCTGGCCTGTGAACCTGATTGTCGTGGCCTTCGGCCTGACGGCCGCGGGTGCGATGGGATGGCTGACGAAGGTGCACGGGCACGATCAGGATACCTGAGCATCAGTAGTCGTGCCGGGCTGAGACAGCGCTTCCCCCAACCGCACTTGCCCATCGCTCCTGTGCCATCAATCTGCCACGCTCGCGGTTAGCGGCGGCGTGCCGTCGCCGCGGACGACTAGAGTGCGTTCGGCCACGACGTCCCGGGCGATCTGCCAGACGCCGCGAAAGGACTGAAAGGCCTGGGGTGACAACTGGTCCGTATCGAGCGCCCCGACCGCCTCGTGCAGCAAGTCGAACAGGGCTAGCCGCGCGGCTTCCAGAGCACCGGGCTCATCGCATATCTGCGCGTGTCGCATCAACTCGATGACCCGGTGTATGTACTCGTCGGCGCGGTTCTTGCGCTTCTGTGCCATCCACCGCCGCAGTTGCCAGATCCACGATCCCGACAACACCGTCATCGTCAGGAGCAGGGCCATGAAGTCCGCATATTCCTCGAAATAGGATGGCTTGTCCTTCTCGTAATACTTCCTGGCACCCGGGTGTGTCTCCGGATCGAGGCCCCGTTCGGGATGCGGTGCGGAGATCGAGGCCAGCAGCGGCCGGGCCAGGGCGTGCGCCTCGGGAATTGCCTGGGCAATTTCCTGCCGGCGTTCCGCCAGCGTTTCAGCAATCGCGTAGACGACCTCATCCGGCAGGTCGGCGTGCGCCACCAAGGTGCGGCTGACGGCCACGGTTGGCAGGTCCCGGTCGGGAATCGGCGGATTGCCGAGGTAGGCGCCCATGGGCACCACGGAGGCTTCGAAGGCGACCCAGCGGATCCGCATCGCTGCGGCCTGCGGGATCTCGATCAAGCGGCCCCGGCCTGCTCTGACGAGGTGTTCGATCGCGCTGTTGCCGATGGCGCGAACGCGAAACGCGGCGTCGGCACGGCCTTCAAGCAGGGCTCGGTCAGCGGATTGGTCATCGTCACCCAGAAATTCGAAATCCGCGGGCTTCAGGCCGAAGTGCGCCGCGACGCTCAGGAAGGACTGAAACTGTCCGCCGCGGCGGGCCAGTGCAATCCGCTTGCCGCTGAGATCGACGAATGATCTGATGCCGGTACCTTCGCGCACGACCAGTTGAAACGCATCGGGGTAGAGATTGGCGACGAGCCGCGCCGACGGACCGACCGGAACGTCGGCTTGCGCCGCAGCGATGGACGCCTGGCCTTGCTCCAGGCGCCGCAAGCTGTCAGTCGTTCCTCCCGTCTCGAGCACCTGCACCCGGATTTCGGGATGATGCCGTTCGAGGACGGTTTTCAGCGCCGAGGCGAGGAGGTAGCTTTCGCCGGTCAGGTTGCCCGCCGCGATCGTCACGTCGACATTCCGTGCGTTGCGATAGTGGACGACGGCGAAGACGATCAGGGTCGCAACGCTGAGCGCGCCGAGGATCACCACCCGAAGCCGGTTGTCGTTCACGGCATCAACAACGATCGGCGCTGGTCGGAGTCGCGAGAAAGCTGACGGCGCATGTCCCGGCTGTTGGATAGGCCGGTCCAGAACTGCGGTTCGGATGAACGTTCCGGTGCCGCGCGCCGGCCGGAACCGCCGCCATGGCCGAGGTTGCCCTCGTTCGAAACTCAGAAGAGGTTGGAGATCACGAGGTAGGTCAACGCGCTGAGGATCGCGGCCGCCGGCAGGGTGATGACCCAGGCCAGGGCGATGGGCTTCATCAGGTCCCAGTTTGCCTGCTTGTTGACGAGACCGATGCCCATGACCGCGCCGATCAGGATGTGGGTGCTCGACACCGGGATGCCAAGCGCGGATGCGCCCATGACGACACCGGCAGCGGACAGTTCTGCGGTGAAACCGGAGGCGGGGTGCATCTCGGTCAGATTGGTGCCGACGGTCGCGATGACCTCCTTGCCGATGAACCACAGTCCGGCGATCAGCGCGACGCCGAAGGCGAACATCGCAATGGTCGGCACCGGTGCGGTGGAGCCCACGTCACCGCTGCGCAGCACGTCGAGCACGGCGGCGAACGGGCCGATGGCGTTGGCGATGTCATTCGAACCGTGGCTGAAGGCAAAACCCGAGGCCGTGAACACCTGCATCCAGCTGAACAGCAGGAAGGTCGAGCGGTCCAGAGTCTGGCCACGCAATGTCCGCGCAAGGATGTATATCGCCATCCATACGGCCGCGCCCACCATCAGCACGATCAGATAGCTGTTCAGCGTCGACAGCCCCAGATGCATGTTCTTGAGGCCCTTGAAGATCAGCATCGCCGCGATGATCATCGCCCCGCCGGCTGCGATCAGCGGAACATAGACCTGCAGCGCATGGAAGGCATCGACTTCGTCGCGCTTACGCTCGATCTGGTGGAGTTGCCGGTAGTAGTCGGTCTCGAGATCGTCGGGCGAGAAATCGGCGTCGAGTAGGGTTTCGGTGTCCCGGGACAAAGCTACGGCGAAGGACACTCGCTCGAGTTCGTTCAGGCGCTCGAAGGCGGTCTTGTGGGCCTTCTTCAATGCCTTCTTTTCCGCCTTGATCTCATTCAACCGCGCGGCAGCCTGTTCGTTATACAGCAAGATATGCTTCTTGATGGCTTGGAAGACGATATAGGAAACGATTCCGCCCAATACCGGCGAGACCACCCACGACAGCGCGATACTGCCGATTTCTCCCCACTTGACCAGCGCCAGCGCGCTGCCGGCTCCCTTTAGCACAATACCCAGCACAATCGAACTGCCGACGATGCCGCCAATGATCGAATGGGTCGTGGACACCGGATACCCCATTTTCGTCGCATACAGCAGCCAAAGCGCGGCGGCGAGCAACGCGGACATCATGACGTAGGCGAACTGCATGGGTTCCATAGGTATCGACGACAAGTCGACGATGCCGCTGCGGATCGTTGCTGTCACCTCGCCGCCGGCTATCATCGCGCCGCTGACCTCGAAAATCGCCGCCACCGCCAGTGCTTGTTGCAGACTCAGCGTGCCGGCGCCGACACTGGTGCCGAAGGAGTTCGCGACGTCGTTCCCGCCGATGTTGAACGCCATGAACAGACCGAAGAACGTGGCCAGCAGGAACAAGGCAACATGGGTGTACGAGGTGTAGTCCAGGCCCCATTGGATGAAGTTCACAGATGTCAGCAGCAACAGGCCGCCGAAAAACAGACTTAGCTTGGGGATTCCTGCGAACATCCGATAGCTTCCGGCGAGTTGGGACATCTGTGGATCTCCTTTTGCGAATGGCCTATCCAATGTGACAGACGCAGGTTAACGGTTCGTGTCAGTCAGTCCCGGACACACGCCCGATAGGGGGCCTGTCGAACCGCGTCTGACCGGACCCGCGGCGCAGGGTGGGCACACGGGCGATTGGCAGGCGGGTCTATCGCACCGCGCCGCTCCGGCGGCGCACTGGGACAAAGTCGGGAAGTGGAGGTTTCCGCTTGTACGCGGTGCACTCAGCTGGCGGTTGCGGCGACGACTTCGAGCGCTTCTTCGGCGATCTGCAACTCCTCGTTCGTCTGGATCACCAGCACCCGGACCGGCGACCCCGGGCGGCCGATATCCCGGGCGGTCGCGGCCGGGGTCTCGTTCCGCGCCGGATCGAGGGCAAGCCCCAGCACCTCGAGCCCGGAGCAAATCTGTTGACGGATAACCGCGGCGTTCTCGCCGATCCCACCGGTGAAAATCAGCGCATCGAGCCCGCCGAGAGCGGCCGTGTAGGCGCCGATGTATTTCTTGATGCGGTAGCAGTACAGATCCAGAGCGAGGCGCGCCTCCTCGTCTCCGCCCCCGCTCCGGGCCAGCAGGTCGCGCATGTCGTTCGATCCGCACAGGCCCTTCAGTCCGGACTCACGGTTCAGGACGCGGTCGATATGTTCGGCATCGAGGCCGCGCGCTTTCTGCATGTACAGACAGATCGCGGGATCCAGATCGCCGGAGCGGGTGCCCATGACCAGACCCTCGAGCGGCGTGAAGCCCATGGAGGTATCGACGCAGTGCCCGCCGGCGACCGCCGCTGCACTCACCCCATTGCCCAGATGCAGCGTGATCAGGCGCAGTTCCGATAAGGGTTGCGCGAGGTGAGCGGCTGCCTGGCGTGCCACGTAGCGGTGCGAACTGCCGTGGAAGCCGTAACGGCGAATGCCATCCCGTTCGTACCAGTCCTCGGGGACGGCATAGCGGTAGGCGTGGGGCGGCATGCTCTGGTGAAAGGCCGTGTCGAACACCGCGACCTGCGGAACCAGCGGGAACCGCTCCCGGCACACGCGGATACCGACCAGATTCGGCGGATTGTGGAGCGGTGCCAATGAACTGAGGGCGCGGATGGAACCGATCACCGTGGGTGTGATCAGCGTCGGCGCCGAGAACGATTCACCGCCGTGCACGACCCGGTGCCCGATCGCCACGAGTCGTTTGCCGCCTTCGAAACCGGGGGACTGCCTCAGCGACTCCTCGATATGGTGAAAGGCCTCCCGATGATCGGCTGCAGCGACCTCCCGTTTCGTTTCGACGGGGTCGCCGCGCGCCGCATCGAGCGAGCGATGTTTCATGAGCGGGCCGGTTTCACCGATGCGCTCGACGAGGCCGCCGGCGATGAGTTCTCCCTGCGGCATCCTCAGCAATTGGTATTTGATCGACGAGCTGCCGCAGTTGATGACCAGGACCTGATCGGTGCCGTTCATGTCGGTATCCCCGGAACGTCCCTTGATGATTTGGTGAACCAAGCGTATCACCTCAGCCTTGGGACCTTTTTCCGGCCCCTAGGAGAGGCGTAAATCCCTCGCATCGATCAGGATTGCGTGCCGATCTGCCGATCCAGCGGCTGGATCCCCCAGATGCGATCGGCGTATTCCCGAATCGCCCGGTCCGAGGAGAACTTGCCCATGCGGGCAACGTTCAGGATCGACATGCGCGTCCAGTGGGCCGGGTCGCGGAAGGCGTGGTCGACCTGCTGCTGGCAGTCGACGTAAGCGCGGTAGTCGGCGAGCAGCAGATAGTCGTCATGCTGCAGCAGATGGTCCGTCAGCGGCCGGAACAACTGCGTGTCGCCATGGGAGAACAGGCCACTGTTGATCAGGTCGATCACGCCCTTGAGTTCCGGGTCACCGTGGTAGTAGTCCATCGGGTTGTAGCCGGAGGCCTTGAGCTGCTGCACCTGCTCGGCCGTCAGACCGAACAGGAAGAAGTTTTCGGCACCGACTTCCTCCCGGATCTCGACATTGGCGCCGTCCAGCGTGCCGATGGTCAGTGCGCCGTTCATCGAGAACTTCATGTTGCCGGTCCCGGAAGCCTCCTTACCGGCGGTGGAAATCTGTTCCGACAGATCGGCCGCCGGGTAGATGTTCTGCGCGTGCTTGACGTTGTAATCCGGCAGGAACACGACCTTGATCCGGCCCTGGACATCAGGATCGTTATTGACGACCTCGGCCACCGAGTTGATCAGCTTGATGATCAGTTTGGCCATGTAATAGCCGGGCGCGGCCTTGCCGCCGAACAGGAAGGTACGCGGCATCATCGACACCTGGCCGTCGTGCTTGAGCCGCTGATACAGCGTGATGATGTTCAGGACATTCAGGTGTTGGCGCTTGTATTCGTGGATACGCTTGACCTGGATGTCGAACAGCGAGGCGGGGTCGACTGTCACGCCGGTGCGCGCCTGGATGATCCGGGCCAGGCGCTTCTTGTTTTCCTGCTTGACGCTCCGCCACGCCTCTTGCAATGCCGCGTCGCCGGCGTGGCCTTCAAGCTCGCGCAGTCGGCTCATGTCCGCCAGCCAGCCCGGGCCGATGGTGTCATCGATCAGGCGCGCCAGACCGGGATTGCTGAGCGCGACGAAGCGCCGCGGGGTCACGCCATTGGTGACGTTGGTGAACCGGTGCGGGTCCATCTGGTGGAAATCGCTGAACAGTTGTGACTTGACCAGTTCCGAGTGCAACTCGGCGACACCGTTTACGGCGTGGCTGCCCACGACCGCCAGATTGGCCATGCGGATGTATCTCTCGCCGGATTCGTCGATGATCGACAGGCGCGCGAGCTTGCCGTCATCGCCGGGAAAACACTGCCGGACCTCGTCCAGGAACCGCCGGTTGATCTCGAAGATGATCTCGGTGTGACGCGGCAGCACCGAGGAAAACAACGGCAGCGGCCACTTCTCGAGCGCTTCCGGCAACAAGGTATGGTTGGTATACGACATCGCCTGGCGAGTGATCTCCCACGCCTGGTCCCACGCCAGTCCGTGCTTGTCGAGCAACTGCCGCATCAGTTCGGCGACGGCGACGGACGGGTGAGTGTCGTTCAACTGGATCCGGTGCATCTCGTGGAAGCGCGCCACGGGCAGTCCGCGCCGCTGGCACAGACGGATCATGTCCTTGATGGAGCAGCACACGAAGAAATACTGCTGTTCCAGCCGCAGCCGCTTGCCCTCGAACAACTCGTCGTTCGGATAAAGCACTTTCGAGATGGTCTCCGACGCGATCTTGTCTTCGACCGCGCCGTAATAATCGCCCCGATTGAAGTCTTCGAAGTCGAAGGACTGGGCCGCCTCGGCGCTCCACAGCCGCAGTAGCGCACAGGTGTCCACGCCATAGCCCAGTATCGGGGTATCGTAAGGGATCCCAACCACGACGCGTCCCGGTATCCAACGCACGCGGTACGTGCCGTCATCGTTGGTATAGGGCTCGGTGTGGCCGCCGAGTTTGACGACTTGCGCGAACTCCGGCCGCGCGATCTCCCACACATTGCCGTGGCGCAGCCACTTGTCGGTGACCTCGCGTTGCCAGCCATCCTGGATGATCTGATCGAAGATGCCGAACTCGTAGCGAATGCCATAGCCGGTCGCGGGGTACCCGAGCGTTGCCAATGAATCCAGATAACACGCCGCCAGTCGGCCCAGCCCCCCATTGCCGAGCCCCGGTTCCTCCTCGTGTCCGATCAGCGCGTCGAGGTCCAGACCCAATTCGGCCATGGCGGCCCGGGCGTTTTCGGTGATGCCGAGATTGAGCAGGGTGTTGCCCAGATGGGGCCCGACCAAAAACTCGGCCGACAGATAGGCCACGTCGCGAATTTCAGCCTGGTTCTGCAACTCGACCTGTTTGACCCAGCGTTGCATCAGCCGGTCCCGCACTGATTGCGCCAAGGCCTGGTAGCGTTGCTCGGCCGAGGACAGTTCCAGCGGACGTCCGATCACGAAATTCAGATTGTCGCTAAATGCTGCGGCAAGCGTGCCCGGACTCATCCCGGTCCGCGTATGTTCGGGGTTCGATCCGGTAACTTTGTTCGCCATTAGCTTGCTCCGCGTGGTCGCGCCGGGCTCATCGCAGAGCCCCGGCTATGGTTTGACTAGTCAAGGTATGCGTCGATCAGGTGGTTCTGACTGAATCTCCACCCCTTGAGACTGACTGCGGTGTTGACTCCTACATCCTGGGTCGATCGGTGGCTCTTGATCAGGTACCGGGCCGGTTGCGAAGGGACTGGTGAAGATGCGACCGATCGCCGAGGAGGGCCAGACGCGGGCCATTGTCATGGAACTCGACGACCGCCAGCGAGGCGACCGTGATGCCGATCCGGTCCCGATAGCCGCCAATGTCGATTCCCAACAACGCGCAAATGAGGAGCCGGATCGTGGCCTTGTGGGACACGACCAAGACGTCCCCCGTGGGATGTTCGCGTTGGATTTCGTCGACCACCGCCAACACCCGGCGGGTCACGTCGATACCGCGCTCCCCGCCGGTCGGGGCATTCCAGCCGGCATCCGCCAGCCAATGCAGGTAATCCACGGCGTGGTCCTGGTTCACCTGATCCGGGGTCTTGCCTTCCCAATCCCCGAAATCCAGTTCGCGCAGCCCATCACGGAGGTGCATAGCAGCCCCCACCGCGTCGCACAGGGGGCGGGCGGTCTTGCGGGTCCGCAACAGCGGGCTCACATACACCGCCTCAAACGGATGATTCCGATAGGCGTGCGCGAAATCCTCCGCCATCTGATGCCCGGCGGGGGTCAGATCCGGGTCTAGGCGGCCGCAAAAGCTCCCCGCGAAGCTGGCTTCGGTTTCACCATGGCGCAACAGGTATAGCGACAATCCCATGGCCAACGACCTCGGCAAGGGCATCCGACGCTACAACGGCCAGGTCCAGTCGTCATGCTCCGGCATGTCGATGCCGTGCTCGTAGGCGTAATTCTGCGCCTCGATCTGCAGGTCACGGAAACGCTGCTTGGCATGCGCGCCGATCACCGACAGCCGCGGGACGCGGTCGATCACATCGATGGCCAGGCTGAAGCGGTCGATCTCGTTCTGGATCGCCAGTTCCAGCGGCGTGTTGATGTTGCCCTTCTCCTTGTAGCCACGGACGTGGAACTGGCTGTGGTTGGCATGGCGGTAGGTCAGGCGATGGATCAGCCAGGGGTAGCCGTGGAAGTTGAAGATCACCGGCTTGTTGGTGGTAAACAGGCTGTCGAAGTCGCGGTCGCTAAGCGCGTGCGGACCCTCGTGGTGCAAGGTCATCAGGTCGACGACATTGACGAAACGGATCTTGATGTCGGGAAATTCCTTGCGCAGCAGCGCCGTCGCCGCCAGCGCCTCCTTGGTCGGGATGTCGCCGCAGCCGACCATCACGACATCCGGTTCACACCCGTCGTCATTGCTGGCCCAGTCCCAGATGCCGACGCCCTTGGTACAGTGTTTGATCGCCTCGTCCATGCCGAGGTACTGCAGATGGTTTTGCTTGTCCGCGACGATGACGTTGATGTAGTTGATGCTCCTGAGACAGTGATCGGCCACCGACAGCAGGCAGTTGACGTCGGGCGGCAGGTAGATCCGCGCCACCTCGGGGTTCTTGTTGACGACGACATCGAGAAAGCCCGGGTCCTGATGGGTGAAGCCGTTATGGTCCTGGCGCCAGACGGTCGAGGTGATCAGCAGGTTGATCGAGGCGATCGGCGCGCGCCACGGAATCTCGTTGCAGATGGAAAGCCACTTGGCATGCTGGTTGTACATCGAGTCGATGACGTGCACGAAGGCTTCGTAGGTGGCGAAGAAGCCGTGCCGTCCAGTCAGCACGTAACCTTCATACCAGCCTTCGAGGGTGTGCTCGGAGAGCATCTCCAGCACCCGGCCATCGGGGCTCAGCTCGCCGCCATCGGCGTCTTCGGGCAAGTAATCCGCCAGCCAGAGCTTCTGGCTGACCTGGTAAACGTCGTCGAGTTTGTTGGAGGTGTTTTCGTCCGGGCCGAACACGCGAAAGTTGGTCAGGTTGTCGCGCATCACGTCGCGCAACAAGGCACCCAGCGGCTTGGTGTTCATCGCGCGAATCAAGCCGGGCTTTTCGACCGCGCAGGCATACTCCCGGAAATCCGGCAGGCGCAGCGCGCGGCGGATCAAGCCGCCATTGGCATGCGGGTTGGCACTCATGCGCAGGCGCCCCTGCGGCGCCATGGCCCGGATTTCAGGTTTCAATTTCCCGGTCTCGTCAAACAACTCCTCCGGCTGGTAGCTCTTCATCCAGTCTTCGAGCTGTTTCAGGTGAGCCGGGTTGTTATGGAGACCTGACAGTGGCACCTGATGGGCACGCCAGAAACCTTCGACCTTCCGGCCGTCGACGGCCTTGGGCCCGGTCCAGCCCTTCGGCGTGCGCAGCACGATCATCGGCCAGCGATACCGGGACACATGGGCGGCGCCCTTGGCCCGTGCCTCGCTCTGGAACGCGCGGATTTGCGCGTAACACGCATCCATGGTCGCCGCCATGGCCTGGTGCAGCTCCAGCGGGTCGCTCCCTTCGACAAAATGCGGGGTCCACCCATAGCCCTGCAGCAGCATCGCCAGTTCGTCGTTCGGAATCCGCGACAGCAGGGTCGGGTTGTTGATCTTGTAGCCGTTCAAATGCAAGATCGGCAGCACCGCGCCATCGCGCGCGGCATTCAGGAACTTGCTCGAATGCCACGAGGTCGCCAGCGGGCCGGTTTCCGCTTCCCCGTCGCCGATCGCCACCACCACCAACAGTTCGGGATTGTCGAAGGCCGCGCCGAACGCATGCGACAGGCTGTAGCCGAGTTCGCCGCCCTCGTGGATCGAGCCCGGGGTCTCGGGGGTGCAGTGCGAGCCGATACCGCCGGGAAACGAAAATTGCTTGAAAAACGCCTTCAGGCCCTCGGCGTCCTCGCTGGTGTTGGGATAAATCTCCGAGTACGTGCCTTCCAGATAGACCGGCGCCAAGACGCCCGGTGCACCGTGCCCCGGCCCCGCCAGAAAGATCGCCTCCTGCCCGCGCTCGAGAATGATCCGGTTGGTGTGCGTGTACATGAAGGACAGGCCCGGACTCGCTCCCCAGTGCCCCAACAGGCGCCTCTTGAGGTGTTCTTCCTGCAGCGGCTCCTTAAGCAGCGGATTGTCCCGCAGGTAAATCATGCCCACCGCCAGATAATTGCAGGCACGCCAAAAGGCATGGAGTTGCTGCAGGCGATCGGCAGTTAGCGGAGTCGGGTTGTCCGATGTCGAAGCAGTCATCACGTCACCTGTGGTCAAATTCGGGGGTTTCGATTTCAAGCGGGCGTCGCCACTGAGTTGCCCAACAGATCGCGATGGTCCCATCGCATGGGCCGCAAGACTAGAGTGTGTGTGTTGCCGCCTGATGACTACGAACACCAAGCCGGCGCGCTAGCGCGGCCCTCGGCTCCCCGGAAGACGTCCCGCCCGCCTGCGGCCGCTTCGCAGGCTAGGCGACCGAAGAGGGACTGCTGTTCGGCAGCAGGAACTCGAGCCTGGATTGCTCCTTGAGAAAGCGTGCGAACTGCTTACGGACAGACGGCATCCGGAACAGCATCGACAGGCTCGATTTGCTGGTATTGGTGATCAGCGCGGATGGACTGAAATACGGCAGTGCATTATCGGGAGTCAGCACGAAGGGCGGCAGCCCCGCACGGCCGAGTATGTAGCTGACGACCAGCGTGCCGCTGCGATGATTCCCTTCGAGGAACAATTGCGGTTTGCTCAGGATGCGGACGTATACGCCGGCCGCGCGTTCCCAGGCGTCCGTCTGGCCATGAGTCCTGACCCATTCGACCAGATCGCCCACGCCTCCCTGATATTCCTCGTAGAAATGCTGCTCGGTCGCCCGCAGATGCGAGGCATAACGCTGCCGCCGGGCGTAGCTGGAGCCGCACAGCACCAGCCGATTGATCTCCAGCAGTGGCTGCGAACCGCCCGGTGCGAAAAGGTCGATCCCGTGCCGCAATAGCCTGTCGACATAACCGTAGCCCTCAACCAGATTCTGCACGACCTCGCTGTCGAGGGGATCGCGCGCTACGCGGAGTTGGCGGTTGATTTCGTCGAAATGCGCCTGTGCGCGACGCAACGCCGATGTTATTGCGGGCAGATTGAAACCCGGATAGGGCCGCGACAACGGTGCCTTGTTGAACATGCGTTACAGGCAGATCCCAATCCTGCTTCATGGTTTCGTCACCGCGCGGGCTGCGCCGGAGTCCGTGTCTGCGGCCCAGACGCGGACTTATGGTATCAAGTTCGGCCGCGTCCTTCGTTTCACGAATTCCGTCGTGAACTGGCGCGGCTGCCATTCCTGGGTGCGGTCCGGGCGTAACGCGTCCGCGGTCTAGCGATCAGCCCGTCGAGATCCGCGTGGCGAGTCGCCCGTTCAACGGTGCAGGCGACCTCTTCGTCCTAGCGCCCCCACCGACATAGGCGCTCGGCGACCGCTTCCAATCAAACGCACGCTCTGGATGGCTGAGTTCAGAGCAGGCCGTCCTTCTCGGCCATGAACCGCATCAGATCCACGACCCGGCATGAGTAACCCCATTCTTTGTCGTACCAGGCGACGACCTTGAAGAAGTTCGAATTCAGTTCCATACCCGCCATCGAGTCGAAGATGCCCGAGCGGGAATCGGTGCGGAAGTCCATGGACACGACCTCGTCGTCCGTGTATCCCAGAATGCCCTTGAGCTTTCCCTCGGCCGCGGCTTTCATGGCTCCGCAGATATCCGTGTAGGACCTCGCCTTGGCCGTCTTGAAAGTCAGGCCCACCACGGAAACATCCGGCCTGCCGACCCGGAAGGCCATGCCGGGCAGTTTGCCCTTCAGTTCCGGGATGACCAGGGCGACGGCCTTCGCCGCGCCGGTCGAAGACGGAATGATGTTCTGGGACGCGCCTCGGCCGCCGCGCCAGTCCTTCTTGCTGGGTCCGTCCACCGTGGGTTGGCTGGCCGTCATTGCTTGAACGATCGTCATCAGACCCTCGGCGATACCGAAATTGTCGTTGAGTACCTTCGCCACCGGGGCGAGGCAATTGGTCATGCAGCTGGCATCGGAGACGATCCTGTCGTTGCCCGGATCGTGGTGCATGCGATTGACGCCCACCACGAAAGTTCTCGCTGTCCGGTCGCTCATAGAGCAGCGGTTCGGCACGGGTCCGGTGGAGCCCGAAAATCGAGAAGTTGATGCCGCCAGGCATCGGCGTCGCACCGTGGGGATAGCGTTCTCCAGCCGAGATTTCGCGGGAGGTCATCGGTTCAAACTCCGGAAGCGGGCGCCTGCACGGTAGCGATTCGCCGTTCGCCCCCGCCTTTTTACCCCCAAGATGTGACTTGCCGATGACCGGAAAGCGTGGGCGGGTCGGGCTCTGCCTTCATGACCCGGTGCAGGCTTCGCGCGCGGAGGTGAAATGGAAGTCGGCGAAACCCGCATGGGCCGATTCGCCGGTGTCGTCGGTGTCACTCGCGATGGCAAGGGCCGTCACACGGCCCGGAACGCCGTCGAATGCCCGCTTGAAGTCCGCGGCGACATCGCGCCGTTCGCCAACCCAGCGTCCGGCTTTCGCTGTCCCGCTCTCGACGACCATCATTCGGGCCCGGTCGCTGTTCGCGTTCGGTTGCTCGGTGCCGACCGGATAGCGGTTGTCCCAGATGTAGATCAGAGCCGCATCGGGCAGCTGGCTATTCCAGATCGACCGGGCTAGCGCGAGTTCGGCACGGGCACGGACATCGAGGTTTTCCTCCGGGACCGCATAAGGTGAGATACACCCGAGCCGCATAATCGTCGCCGGACTTCTTGGCCATATCGGCCCCGGTGACGGGTGCATCGACGCGCCATCGCCAGCACAGAACCGGTGTCTTCGCCAGATCGACCGCTACAGCCCGAGTCAGGACCGCCATGCTCTTGACGGCGACGGCTTCCACGGCGTTGACGCCGTCCCAGTGCCGCAGCCGATAGGCCGTCGGGGGGAACGCGTGGTCCAGGTATTCAACCCGCCATCCGTTTGGCAACCCGGTTTCGCCTGTTTCGAAGCGCCCGACCCATAGCGGTGCGGCAACGGTGGTGTGGGCGGTGAGGGCGAACGCAATCAGCACTTTATTCGGCATGCGGGTAGGGCTCCGCGGTGGTTTGTCTGAGGTGCGTTGATGGGTGAAATGTGCGCGCGGCTACTCCGCACGTAATTCTATCGTCACTGTTGCGTTATAGGCTTTCCGGCGTCACCTTCCAGCCGTCGTGGTCAGCATCCCCAAAGCATGGAACCGGCTGTATTCGCAATTCAGGCGCCGATGGGTCGTGGATGAGGACCATTACCGTAAGCTCCCCGATCGAGTTTCTCGACCATCTGAAGCTCACCCATCCGATCTGGGGATTGTCGGGGCCAGAAGATTATCCGAGTTGGATCAATCGCGAAATCTGGGCCTTTCGCGGCCAGGAACGGGCTGATTGGAAACTGGTGCCTTCCGCCTTCCGTCCGGGAACCCGTCTTGGCTTCGCACCCGATGCGGGCCCGCCCAGGATGGGGGCCCGTGAGCGTAAGGCGCAGGAGCGGAGACTGCTCAATCAATTTCTCTTTCACGCCGACCGGGTCGGTCTGGATGTCCCCGGCGACGGCCAGCATTTCCGGCTGCCGCAGCTGCCCGGCCATCCCCCCAAGCAAGATCTCGACGCCTGGCCATGGGAAATGATCCTGGAGACCCTGGCCGTGGCGCAGCACCATGGTGTGCCCACACGGCTGCTCGACTTTTCGTACAGTCCCGCCGTTGCCGGCTTTTTCGCTACCTATGGGGCCTGGACCAAGCTGGGTCGACCCAACGTGAAGGGAGAATACGTCGGGAGCTCGGCGCTGCTGGATGAGAAGCTGGCCGTATGGGGCGTTCATCTTCCGGTGTTGTACGAAGCTGTGACCCGCCGCTCGGCGCAGAACCGCGACCCCCGCATCATCCTGATTTCCGCCCCGCGCGCGAAAAATACCTACTTGCACAATCAGGAGGGCATCTTTCTGCTCGATCTCGAAGCCGACCAGCGAGGCTATCCGGCGATGGAACATGCGATCGACGATGTCAGCCGAGAAGTAAGGCAGCAGGGAAACGATGAGTTTGCCTCGGATCAGGTCGTCAAGATCGAGATGGCGTGGCGCCACGCTCCGGAAACGCTGTCGCTGCTATGGAACGAGTTCTATCACGTCGCCCGCCTGCAGCCGACCTTCGACAAGGTGGTTCAGGCCTTGAACGATCATTACGACCTGTTTCGGCCTTAGAACGGAGGCGGTGTGGCGGTCAGCCGGCAGGCTGTCTACGCCAGCCGTGGGGTTCCTGGCGTCGCAAGGGCGATCCAGGCTCCCGTCACCGACTGGAAACACAAACTTGGTAAAAAAGGTCCCCGGCCCGGGTGCACGCAGTCGTTCCTTGATTGGACTCGAATAACATGTTTGACGAAATCATCCCTTTCCTGATGCTTGGTGCGATCGTGGTGTTCCTGGTGATGCTGGTCGCCCGGCTCAGGGCCTGAGGCATTGTGTGAGATGCAACCTCCCGCGACGGGCGGGAAAGCATCGGCATAGGCGTGCATGGAGGCGGTTTACGCTCCGAGATTTCCGGGTTTGCATCGTCGTCGCATCCGCGCGAGGGCCGAGCCAGTCGGAAGGCGCAGACCGGGGCCGACCGTCCGAGCGAATCCTTGGCTGGGCTCCGGGAGCGCCACGCGTGCCTCTGGACCGTCTCTTCCCGCTCGACGGGATGATGCGTTAGCCGCCACTACGAGAATCTGAATGATCTGGAACTGGCCCCCTGTTGCCTTCTACTTATCGGTCGGCGGATGGCATTGGCCCGTGTATTGGTATGGGTTGTTCTTCGCCTCGACGTTCGTTTACGGCATTGCCGTCTTCCGCAGGATCTACCGGCTTGAAGGTCGGCGCCCGGATGAGGTCTACGACCTCGCGCTCGCCGTTATCGGCGGCACCGTGGTGGGAGCGCGGCTGGGCCATGTCCTGTTCTATGCGCCTGACCATTATCTCGCCCACCCGAGGAAGATCTTCGCTATCCATGAGGGCGGCTTGGCGAGTCACGGGGCGGTTGTCGGCATCCTCATCGCGGTCTGGATCTATTCCCGAGCCAGGCGCGACCAGGGTTTTCTGTGGCTGTGCGATCGCATCGGCATGACCGTGCCCTTGTCGGGATGTCTGATCCGCATCGGCAATTTCTTCAACTCCGAAATTATCGGCAGACCCAGCGACGCAGTGTGGGCAGTCATCTTCAGCCGCGTCGACGCCATCCCGCGCCATCCCGTGCAGATCTATGAAGCCCTGTGCTATCTCGTGATATTTGTTCTCCAGCTCAGCTACTACCGCCATCGCAATCGCCAACCACCTGAAGGCGAACTGTTCGGCCGCTTCCTGGTGCTCGTCTTCAGTGTCCGCTTCGGGCTGGAGCCTTTCAAGGAACAGCTGACCCGCTTTGAGGAAGGCTGGTCGCTGAGCATGGGGCAATGGCTAAGCATTCCCGGCATTCTCGCCGGACTGGTCATCCTCACGTGGTCCCGATCGACCTGGCGCCGTACTCATCCGGGGAGCGAATGCCCGCCCCGGTGCCGTGACAGACGATCATCCTGCCAGGGCACCGCATCCGATTAGCATCGGGGCTTCATCGCAGCCACGGATCGCAACGTCGCCGCGGGCACGGGGTCCCATTGGCGTGTTCGACGTTACGTTCGGTTTGTTTCAGCCTGCTGCGCCGGCCATGTCGAATCCATGGTGCCGGACCGGTCCAACTTCGGTGTTTCAAGGTGTCCATGGCGTGAGCCCCGCTCGCCGGAATGCCGAATCCTTGGCTTAAATAGGCAGCGGCACCATTACATCAGAGGCTTCTTGAATCGAAGGACACGTGTTCGAGCGCGATGTCAGGCCGTGCGCGCCAGCGTGCGCTGCATCGTCAGCGCCTGGGTGGGACGTTCCGGCTCGCCGTCCGCCGGCCGCCGCTGGACGTAACGGCCGTCGGCCCCCAGATCCCAGGCCTGGCGGTTGTCGTCCAGCATGATCCGGAGCAGTTCGCGAAGCTCCTGACACAGTGCCGGGTCCTCGATGGGCGTGACCGCTTCGACGCGGCGGTCCAGATTGCGCGTCATCCAGTCCGCGCTCCCGATATAGAACTCATCCTGGCCCGCGTTGTGGAAACGGAAGATCCGAGCGTGTTCCAGATAGCGTCCAATGATGCTGGTGACACGGATATTCTCGCTGACGCCCGGCACTCCCGGGCGCAGACAGCAGATTCCGCGGATGATCAGATCGATCTGCACGCCGGCCTGCGAGGCTTCGTAGAGCAGGCGGATCATTCGCTCGTCGACCAGCGAATTCATCTTCGCGACGATCCGGCCCTCGCCGCCGCCGCGGGCCTGCTCCATCTCGCGCCGGATCAGCGCCTCCATGCCGCTGCGCAGGGTCAGCGGCGCCACGAGCAGTTTGCGGTAATGTTCCTGACGCGAATAGCCAGTCAGGTAATTGAACAGGTCGGTCAGATCCTGGCCGAGTTCTTCCCGGCAGCTCAGCAGGCCGAGGTCGGTATAGAGCATCGCGGTTTTCGGGTTGTAGTTCCCGGTCCCGATGTGCACATAGCGACGAATCGCCGCGCCTTCCTCGCGCACGACCAGGACGGTCTTGGTATGGGTCTTCAGGCCCATGACGCCATACACGACGTGCACCCCGGCCTCTTCGAGCTTTTTCGCCCAGATGATGTTGTTCTCCTCGTCGAATCGCGCCTTGATCTCGACCAGCACGACGACCTGCTTGTGCTGCGCTGCCGCTGCGATCAACGCGGCGACGATCGGCGAATCGCCCGAGGTGCGGTACAGGGTCATCTTGATCGCCAGCACCAGTGGGTCGTGCGCCGCCTGCTGGATGAAGGCCTGGACGGACGCGGCAAACGATTCATAGGGATGATGGACGAGCAAGTCGCCCTTGCGGATTTCGGCGAACAATGCCCCCGGCTGCGGCCCGGACTCCTCGCTGCCTGGCTCCTCGGTCGGATCGTAACGCAGCCGTGGCGGGACGACCCCCGACCACGGCGGATCCTTCATCTCGGGCAGGGGCACGGACATGAAGAAAAACAAATCCTTCAGATGGAGGAGACCGTCGATCTCGTAAATGTCCCGGTCGCTGATTTCCAGGTCGGCCATCAGTTTCTCGCGCAGGCTCTTGGGCATCGTGCGCTCGATCTCGAGCCGGCAGACGAAGCCATCGATCCGGCGTTTGCTGATTTCCTGTTCTATCGCGAGCAGCAAATCCTCGGCCTCGTCCTCCTTGACCGGAAAGTCCGCATCGCGCGTGATCCGGAACAAATGATTGGCCACGAGGCGCATGCCCGGAAAAAGCAACTGCAGATTGTTGGCGATCAGTTGCTCCAATGTGACCCCAGCCCAGAGCGTGGGCACAGTCCCGGCCGGCCGCAGCGACTCGGGCAGGGTCACGAAGCGGGGCAGGGTGTCCGGCACCTTGACGCGCGCGAGTTTCTGAACCGAGTTGACGGGGTCTTCGACGATAACGGCGAGATTCAGGCTCAAGTTCGACATTATCGGAAAGGGATGAGCGGCGTCCACGCTCAGTGGCGTCAGCACGGGAAACACGTGCTGCTCGAAATAGGTTTGCAGATGGCGTAACTGGGCTGCGTCGAGCGTGTCATAGTCCAGCAGTCGCACGCCGGCCTCCGACAGCGCGGGACGCAGGGTGTGTTGGAATAGCCCATGTTGCGCGGCGACGCTTGCCGCAATGTGCGTGCGCAGCGCGTTCATCAATGCCGTGGGTGTCATGCCGTCGGGCCCTGTGGCGGTGACGCCGGCGGCGATCTGCTCCAGCACGCCCGAGATCCGCACCATGAAATACTCGTCCAGATTCGAACTGAAGATCGCGACGAATTTCAGCCGCTCGAGTAACGGAGTGCGCGAGTCAAGTGCCTCCTGCAGCACCCGATCGTTGAAATCGAGCCAACTTAGTTCGCGATTGAGGTAAAGCTGCGGATCGTGCAGATCGATCGGGGTGGTGCTGAGATCATGCATGGCGGGGTTCGTGGCAGTCAGGTTTATCAGGAGATCGACACGGAAAGCGTCGAGGGCTGCGCCAGATGGCCTGCGAGGTTGACGCCGCGCCCGTTCGCGGCGAGGTGGCGGACGATTTGGTACACCGTTTCCACCTCGGCCGCAGCACCGGCGGCCTCGGCCAGCGCGGGCAGCCCCATCGGCCCGTTCGCCGCCGAGAGGGCGGACCGAATCCGGCCCTGCAGGTCCAGGATGGCGGCGGCCGCCTTCTTGCCGGCCTCGACGCCCGGCTGATGGTAGGCGTTGATGTTGATCAGGAACGCGTAGAGCCCAACGGCCCGCTCGTAGAGCGCGATCAGCGCCCCGACCCGGCACGCATCGACACGGGGAATCGTCAAGGTGATCGATTCGCGCCCGTTCTCGTACAACGCCTGGCGGGTGCCCAAAAGAAACCCGGTCAGGAAATCACCGGATGTCGCACCCGGCCGGACTTCGACCGATGGGCCGGAGCGGTCTTCGAGGACCTCGATGAAGGTCGCGAAGAAGTTCGGTATCCCTTCGCGCAGTTGCTGCACGTAAGCATGCTGATCGGTCGATCCCTTGTTGCCGTAGACTGCCAGACCCTGGTGCACGACGGCACCGTCGAGGTCCCGTTCCTTGCCCAGCGACTCCATCACCAACTGCTGGAGATACCGGCTGAACAGCATCAGGCTGTCCTTGTAAGGCAGGATGACCATGTCCTTTTCGCCCTTACCGTTACCCGCGTGATACCAGCTCAGCGCGAGCAGGGCTGCCGGGTTCCGCCGCATGTCCGGAACGCGAGTCGCCGCGTCCATTTCGCGCGCGCCGGCCAGCATGCCGCGAATATCGATGCCCTGGAGTGCCGCCGCCAACAGGCCCACCGCCGACATCTCGGAGGTCCGGCCGCCAACCCAGTCGAACATCGGGAACTCTCGCAGCCAGCCTTCGGCGTCTTCCAGCTTGTCCATGGCGCTGCCGCGCAGTGTGATGCCGACCGCGTGACGGGCGAAATCGAGACCCTTCGCGGCGAAGGCCTGCTTCACCTCGATCAGTGCGTTATGCGTCTCCGGAGTGCCACCGGATTTGCTGGTGATGATCACCAGCGTGCTGGCGATCCGGTTGTCCAGGCGTCCCAGGACACGGTCGAAGCCGGCCGGATCGGTGTTGTCGATGAAATGAATCGCGCGCGCCGCATGGCATGGGGCGAGGGCTTCGGAGACGAACTGCGGCCCGAGCGCCGAGCCGCCGATCCCCACTGAGAGGATGTCGGTGAAACGATCGGCCTCCGGGGGGCGGATAGCGCCGGCATCGACGGCGGCGACGAAGTTCTCGATGTCGGCGAGCGTCGTGACGATCTCCTCGCGGGTTGCCTTGTCTGGCGCACGATCGGGATCGCGCAGCCAGTAGTGTCCGACCCGCCGGTTCTCGTCCGGGTTGGCGATGGCACCGTCTTCCAGCGCGGCCATGCGTTCGAACGCGTCCGCAAACCTGGGTGCCAGTTGTTCCAGCAAGGTTTCGTCGAACCCGATGCGGCTCACGTCGACATAGATGCCGAGGCCTTCGTGGAAATAGAGCCAGTCCTGATAGCGCTGCCACAGAGCATTCGGGTTCATTGGATGGTCTCCTTGGGGGATCGTTGAGGACGGCTTGCGCGTGATGCCGATTCGCGATGGGGCGCCACGGTGACCTCCGGGTGCGCGCCATGTGTTCGCTGCATAGGTCCGGATCACTCCGCTCCGCTGTGATTGGTCGCGCCAATCGTATGGATTTTCAGGAAATTCGTGCCTTTCGCGTGCCGCGTAGGAATTCCGCCCATGATCAGGATCTTGTCGCCCGCTCCGGCCATGGACCGTTCGAGCAGATTCACTTCGGCCTGGCGCACCAGGTCCTCGAACGTCTCAACCTGGTGATCGATCAGTATCGGGATCACACCCCAGATCAGGTTCAGCCGGTGATAGATGCCCCGGTTCGGAGTCAAGGCCACGACGGGCACTGAGGGCCGTTCCTTGGACGCCAGCAGCGCGGTGTAGCCGCTGCTCGTGAAGGCGACGATCAGGCGGAGCTTCATCGTCTTGTCGATCGCGTTCAGCGCTTCGCTGAGCGCGTGGGTTTCGTCACCGTCAGAGGGGGGCAGGGCGGGGAATTCGATTTCCTTCTCGACCACCCGGGCGATCTTGGCGAGCATCTCGACGGCCTTGACCGGGTATTCGCCCACCGCGGATTCGCCCGACAGCATCACGGCATCGGTCCCGTCGACGATCGCATTGGCGACGTCGCTGGCTTCGGCGCGCGTGGGCCGAGGGTTCCGGATCATGCTGTCCAGCATCTGCGTGGCGGTGATGGCCGGAATACTCCGGAGGTTACACATGCGGATGATGCGCTTCTGCAGCATCGGCACGCGCTCGGGGCTCATCTCGACGCCCAGGTCGCCACGGGCCACCATGATGCCGTCGCTGACCCCGACGATGGCCTCGAGCTTGTCGATCGCCTGCGGCTTTTCGATCTTGGCGATCACGGGGGTGCCGGGATAGCCTTTGCGCGCCAGGAGTTCCTTCAGCGCGACCACGTCCTCGGCCTTGCGGACGAAACTCAGCGAGATCCAGTCGACCCCTTGCGACAGGCCGAAGTCCAGATCCTTCTCATCCTTTGCCGTCATGGCCGGCAACTGCAGCTCCAGCCCAGGGAAGTTCACCCCCTTGCGGCTTTTGAGAATCCCACCCTCGATGACCTCGCACTCCACATGCTTGCCGTGGACGTTCCAGACCTTAAGCTCCAGAAGACCGTCGTCCAGCAGCACCGGTTCGCCGACGGCCGCGTCTTCGGCGAGCAGTTCGTAGTCGATCGGGATCGTCCCGGGTTCGCCGTCGAACTCGGCGGCGGGAACCAGGGTCACGGTCTGTCCGTCGCGCAGTTCGATCTCGCCCTGCGGCAGTTGTGCCACGCGTACCTTGGGACCCTGCAGGTCCTGCAGCAGCGTCATCGGGATATCCATATCCGCCGCAACGGACCGGAGCATCGCGATCATCCGTGCGTGGTCGTCGTAGGTACCATGGGAGAAATTCAGCCGGGCCACGTTCATGCCGGCGAGGATCATGTTGCGAAGAACCTCGGGTGCACTGCTGGCGGGACCGATGGTAGCTACGATCTTGGTTCGATGATGCAGCAGAACGTCCGGGCTCAGGGGCATTGCGGGTGGACTTCCAAAACGACTCGTCGGGTTTTTCAGGGAGACAAGGGCCGGTCAGTGTTGTGCCGATCTAACGCGGGACGCAGGCGAGCGACGGCCCGCTTTGCGACAGTCCCAGCGTTAGCCTTCCTCATCGTCGTCGTCATCGTCTTCCGGGAACTCGTCCTCGTCGTGTTCGATCAATGCAACCATCGTGTGGTAGAGGGTGCACACCAGTTCTTCCTGAAACTCGATCATCCAGACCACATTGGGGTTCTTCGCCGCCTCCGAGGCGATCTCGGCCACCATTTCCATGATCTTCAGACGGTCCTTTTTCGACAAATGGCTCATCGCTAAGTCCTCGGCAATCCCCGCTTAGGGGGTGAGTCAAGATAGGGAAGCGCCTGCGCTTTGCGGCGTACCGCTGCGTGGCTTGGCACAGATTAAACACAGGCCAGTTGTCAGGCGCATGACACCGGTGTTCAGTCGGGCTCGATCGAGATCAGGTAGGCGACAAGGGCCGTGAAGCCCAGGGCGATCGTCACCACGACCATGAGCACGGGATTCATCCAGGTGTCGCGGCGACCGCCCTCTACGTGCATGATTTGGCTGGGAAGATCCATATGCTCCCCGTCGAGGATCACCGATCCGTCGACATATTCCTCGTCCGCCGCGTCCAGGTCGAAATCTTGTTCGGCCGTTGCGGTGTCCGCCAGGAGCGGTGGTGCGGACAACTCTTCCTGCGGCGCGAGCGCGGACGCCATCCGCTCCCTTTTCTGCTTCTTGCGCAAGCTCTCTTCGAGCTTGGTGTTCCGCTGTGCCTTCTTCACAGCCACTTGATCCTACGCAGGTAGCCGTAGATGGCCAGGCCGACTCCGATCATGGACAGCAGGGCGTAGACGTAACCATAGCGCCAGTTCAACTCCGGCATGTGCTCGAAATTCATGCCGTAGATGCCGGCAATCAACGTCGTCGACATCAGGATCGTCGAGATCGAGGTCAGTCGTTTCATGACGGTATTCATGCGGCTGCCCGATACCGACAGGTACGCGTCCATGGCCGATGCGAGCAGGTCGCGCAAGTTGTCGGCCATATCCGCAACGCGCAGGATGTTGTGGAAGACATCCTGAAAATAGACGTGAGTTTCCCGCGCAAACAGCGGCTGCTCGCGGCGGAGCAAAAGGTTGAATACGTCGCGCAGCGGCAGCACGCCCCGACGCAGGTACAGAAGTTTCCGCTTGATCAGAAATATCTCGCGCATGACCTCGGGCTGGAGGTCGACGAAGATGGCATCGACCAGTTCATCGGTCCGCTCGGTCAGGAGATCGAGCAGCGGCATGTAATCGTCGACGATGGCGTCGAACAGCAGATAGGCCGGCAGGCCGGCACCGTGCTCGGCGCGATCGATCCAGGTCGTCCATTGCCGCCGCACGTTGGCGACAGCCCGAATGGGGCGGCTGTGTACCGTCACCAGGTAGTTCGCGCCGAGGAACAGGCTCAGTTCGCGGAGTTCGAGCCGATCGTCGGGACCCGCCAGCTCCGCTTCATACACGACGATCAGGTAATAACCGGGATACTCTTCGATCTTGGGCCGCTGGTGCCCGCTGCGGCAGTCCTGCAGCGAGAGTGGATGAAAGGAAAATTCCTCGGCCAGGTCGAGGAAGTCGCGACCGGTTGGGTCTTCGACATCGACCCAGACGACCTGTCCGGGGTCTTCGCGCAACTCGCTGATGTCGCGGATGGATACTTCATCCAGGGTTTTGTCGACGGTGTTGAGACAAAGTGCCGTGATCATCGGCGGCAAGCTTCGACGGGCAGATCCTTCATTCCACCGACACCGCACCCAGCAGGGTCGCGACGAGAAATCCCATCAGCGTGGAAATTCCGACGATGCCACCGCCCTTGTGAAACGCCTCCGGCAGCAGCGTCTCGGCCACCACGGTCAACATCGCTCCGGCGGCGATGCCCTCGATGAACGAAAACGAGGCCGGGCTGGCCTCGCCCAGCGCCACGGCGCCCAGGAACGCCGATGTGGCGGCGATCAGCACCATTCCGCCCCACATGCCGATGACCTTGGCGGTGGCCATGCCCTGCTCGCGCATGCCCACCGCGCTGGACAGGGCCTCGGGAAAGTTGGACACGAAGACTCCGCCGATCAGCGAAAAGCCGATCGTCGACTCGTGCAGAATGCTGGCACCGATCACCAGCGACTCGGGGATGCCATCCAGCAGCAGGCCGAGGAAGATCGCCATCGCCACATTCTGATGGCTGGCCGCGTCGCGCTTCAGCTCGGTCAGGGACGGATAAAGGGCTTCCTTCTCCACGCCCTTGACGGCGCGTTCCATCCAGCGCACCGCGCGATCGCTTTCCAGTCGCTGGCGTGTCGTCAGATAGGTCCGCGTCCGTTCGTCGCCCAACACGCGGGCCAGCGCCAGCCGGAGGTCGGCATCGCGCTCCAGCAACACCTCGAAATCCTTCCGCCGCAACGCATAGAACTCGGACTCCTCCAGCGCCATCGCGGTCATGGTATGCGTGCCATTGGTGACGAAGGCATCGGCCCCGAAGGCCTCGCCCCCGACGACGCGCATCGAGTGCCCGGACGCATCGTGCGGGTCGATCAGCGCGATCGACCCGCGGCTGAGGATGTACATCCGGTCCGCGGGTTGTCCGGCGCGAAAGAAGGTAAACCCGGCCGCCGCCTCGCCTGGCACCAGCAATCGGGCAATTGCGGCCACCGAAGCGTCGGGCAGACGGTCAAAGACCCGGACCCGGCGGACGCCGCGCAGCGTGGCCTCGGCATCGACGATCCGGCGCGGGGGTGACACCGGCGGGTCATAGCGGCCAAACCGCTCCAGATGCTCGGCAGCGTCTGCCAGCCAGGTCGCGATCTGGTCTTCCGACAAGTCATAGCGCTCGGCCAGGTAACGCCGCGTCTCCGCGCTACTCAAGCGCTCGCGCAGGTTCCGCCGCATCTGTGGCGAGGATTCGATGAGTTCCAGGTAGCCTTCGCGCGGCAGGACCAGAAGCCGAACCTCGGTCACCGCGATGGCCTCGGTGGCTCGCGGCATCCCGGTCAGGAAGCTCATGCGGCCGAAGACGTCATGCGCGCCGAGGTGCTCGAACGGTCGATAGCCTTTGGTAGGATCGAGTAGTTCGATTTCGCCCCGTTCGATCAGGTACAGGTTGCCGGCCGGATCGCTCGCGCGATAGATGTGCATGCCCGGGGGGTAGTCGCGCACGTACATGATGTCCAGCAATTGATCGAGACTCTCGTCGGGAAGGTCGGTTGCGATCTCCAGCCGCCTGAGGTTCTTCAGGGTCGCGCGCAAGCGCTCCTCGCCCCGACTTTTCCAGTAGCGGGCCGCGGTGGCTGGTTTGCGCAGGTAACCGCCGCGTCGATTGAGCAGATGATCCAGTCCCTTGAACAGGCAACCGCCGGCCAGGGCGCCGGCGCTGAAGATTCCGACGTGACCTTCGGACAGGGCCGGCGCGAGCAATTCGATCGCGAGGGCGGCGAACAGCGCTCCGCCGCCGAATGCCATGAAGAAGGCGAGAGTGCGCGGGTCCGGTCGCCACACCTGCGCGACCATCGCGCCCAAGGGGAGAGAGGCGGCCGCCAGGGCACCGAACAGGGGGGCGGAAACCAGTGGGTTATCGAACATCACACGACCGAGTGCGTGGCGCGGGAGATAGCGGGTAAGACGCTTACGCAACATGCGCGAGGCCCGGTGCGCCAGGCGGCACGAGCGGAGCGCCGACGCCGCACCCGTCGGTGGGACCTTGGCAGGAGCGACCGACGAGGCGTCCCGGCGAGCTAATGAATCGATGCGACCGCGGAGCGGGAAAGGCGCAGGAGTTCTTCCGGCAGGGGCAGAAAGCCGAGTTCGCGGCTATGGGTCTGGCCCTCGGTGAGACCCCAGGTCACGAAGCCCTTCACCGCGTCGGCGCGACCGGCGCCGTCGTAGCGCGGATACAGCAACAGCCAGCTCAGCGTGACGATCGGGTACGCCTCCTCACCCTTGGGATCGGGCAGGAACAGCCGCAGGTTGGCCGGCATCGCGGCCAGATTGTTCTTCAGCGCAGCCTGTCCGCTGGCTTCGGCCGGAGCCACGAACTGTCCGGCGGCATTTTCGAGCAGCGCCATGGCGAGGCCCAGGCGCCGGGCCTGGCCATATTCGACATAGCCGATCGCGCCGACGCTGAGCTTGATGCGGGCCGAGACGCCTTCATTGCCCGGTGCCGCCATCGCATTGCCGGGCCAGTCGACGATCTTGCCGACGCCCGGTCCGCGGTCACGCCAGTCGTCGCTGATCGCACTCAGGTGGTTGGTGAACGCGTAGGTGGTGCCGCTGCTGTCCCGGCGCACGACCCGGACGATGTCGCGCTTAGGCAATGTCAGTCCCGGGTTGCTGGCCGCGATGCGAGGGTCGTCCCAGCGCTTTATCTTGCCGAGCAGCATGTCGACGTAGACATCGCGCTTCAACTTCAGCGGTTCGGTGACGCCGGGAAGATTGTAGGCCAGCGCAATCAAGCCTGCGGTCGCCGGAATCATCTTCACACCCTCGCCCGCCGCCGCCAGTTGCTCGTCGTTGAGGGCCGCGTCGCTGGCGCCGAAATCCACCGCGTGCGCCAGGAACCGTTGGATGCCTTCGCCGGTCCCGACCACATCGTATTTGATTTGGACCTCTGGGCGCTCGTCGGAATAGGCCTTGATCCAGCGTTTGTACAACGGGGCGGGGAAGGTGGCCCCGGCGCCCTGCAACAGCAGCATTTGGCCACTGCTACCGATGTCTGCGGAGACCGCGGCCGTCCAGAACAGCAGCGCGCTGACGCAACATGCGGCGGAAACCCGCAGCCTGGCTGCGGAGACGAGGAGTTTCATGACGGTTCTCCCTAACTGAATTCGCCGCTGATGTATTGCTTGGTCAGTTCCTCCTTCGGGTCCTCGAAGATCTGCTCGGTGTCGCCGAGTTCAACTAGATAGCCGGTGCGCCCGCCTTTCGAGATGTCCACGGAGAAGAAGGCCGTCTTGTCGGCGACCCGCGTCGCCTGCTGCATGTTGTGCGTGACCAGGGCGATCGTGTACTTCTCCTTCAGTTCGAGCATCAATTCCTCGATCTTGCGCGTGGCGATCGGGTCCAGTGCCGAGCAGGGCTCGTCCATCAGCACCACCGACGGCTCGGTGGCGATCGCGCGGGCAATGCACAGCCGCTGTTGCTGACCGCCCGACAGCGAAAGGCCACTGTTCTTGAGCTTGTCCTTGACTTCGTCCCAGATGGCGGCCTTGCGCAGCGCCTTTTCGACGCGTTCGTCCATGTCGCCCTTGAAGCGGTTGAGCTTCAGGCCGAACGCGACATTGTCGTAGATGCTCATCGCGAATGGGTTCGGCTGCTGGAATACCATGCCGATGTAGCGCCGAACGACGACCGGGTCGACATTGGCGCCGTAGACGTCCTGGCCGTGGAAATGCACGTGCCCGTCGAAGCGAAAGCCGCGGACCAGATCGTTCATTCGGTTCAAGCTGCGCAGCACGGTGCTCTTGCCGCAGCCGGAGGGCCCGATGAACCCGGTGATCTGGCCCTTCTGGATCGGTACGTGGCTGTCCCGAACGGCGAGGAAATCCCCGTAGAAAATCTTGTCCAGCCGGCAATCGATGACGACTCCGGCAGCGGGCGAACCCATGGGGTTCAGGGCGTTAGCCAATACGGCGCTCATGGGGAACCTCTTTTGCCTAAGCTTTGCTCTGGCCGAACACTCGGCTCACGATATTGAAGATCAGGACGAACATCACCAGGACCAGCGAGGCCGCCCAGGCCAGTTCGATCTGGTTGTCGAAGGGCATACCGGAAAAGTTGTAGATCAGCACCGACAGCGACGCGATCGGCGCCATCAGGTGCATCTCGCCCTCTTCCAGGAGCCAGAAATTGCTGAACAGGGCCGTGAACAGCAGCGGGGCCGTTTCGCCAGCAGCGCGTGCAATCGCCAGCATCACGCCGGTCAGGATCCCGGGCAGCGCGGTCGGCAGCACGACTTTCATGATCACCTGCGTCCGCGTGCAACCCATTCCGTAGGCGGCATCCTTCATCTTCTGTGTCACCATCTTCATGGCTTCCTCGGCGGTCAGCACGACCGTCGGCAGCATCAGCAGTGCCAGTGCGACACCGCCGGCCGGCGCTGAGTAGGTGCCGGTGGTCAGCACGACCAGCGCGTAGGCGAACACACCCGCCAGAATCGACGGCAAACCGGTCAGAGTCTTCGCGCAGAAGCGCGCCCAGGAAGCGAGCTTGCTGTCCGGGCCCAGTTCTGCGAGGAACACCGCTGCCAGAATCCCGAATGGAATGCTGATCAACGCACCGATGCCGACGGTCACGAAGGTGCCGACGATGGCGTTGCCGAAACCGCCGCCTTCCTCGAAACCGGCCGGCGGCAGTTCCGTGAACAACTCCAGGCTCAGGCGGCTGCCGCCGCGCACGATCAGCATGTACAAGACCGACAGCAGCGGGACGCTGGCGAGCAGGGCGCAGGCCCACGCCAAACCGCTGAGCAGCGTGCTGCGCAGCGCACGCCCTTCGGTCAGGGAACGCCCCAGATCAGGCGGTTGCCAGTCGCCGGCGCCGGAATCGAACGGATTGTTCGTACTCATCGGCTGCCTCCCGCTTGCTTGTTGGTCATCGTCATGATGGCGGTGCCGGCCACGTTGACCGCCAGGGTAATCAGCATCAGCACTAGGGCCGCGTACATCAGTACCTTGACCTCGGTCTCACCCGCTTCGGGGAAGTTCAGCGCGAGCAGCGCGGCCAGGGTATTGGCCGGCGAAAATAGCGACAGGCTGATCTGGTTCGAATTGCCGACCAGCATCGCCAGTGCCATGGTTTCGCCCAGCGCTCGTCCGAAGCCCAGCACCAGGGCGCCAAATATGCCGGTAGACGCGGTGGGCAGCATGACCCTGAGGATTGCTTCCCAGCGCGTCGCACCGAGACCATAAGCGGCCTCCTTGATCCGGTAAGGCACCAGGCGCAGCGCATCCTGCGACACTGCCGCAATCGTCGGCAGCACCATGATCGCCAGCACCAGCGCCGCCGGCAGCATGCCGGGTCCGCTGAGGCTGGTACTGAAAAAGGGGATCATGCCGAAGCTTTCGTTGAGCCAGTTGGCTAGTGGGCGGATCGCCGGGATCACGACGAAAATGCCCCAAAGGCCGTACACGACGCTCGGGATCGCGGCGAGCAACTCGACGATGATCCGGAAGATTGCCGCGAGCCGCGGCGGCAGGAAATCCTGGGTCAGGAAGATCGCCATCATCACGCCGAAGAAGCCGGCGATGATCAGCGCGAGAAATGAGCTGTACAGCGTGCCCCAGATCTCGGGCAGGATGCCGAACTGATCCTTGTTGGCGTCCCAGGTCGTCGAGGTCAGGAAGCCGATGTGATAGTCCTTGATCGCCGGTATCGCCTTGCTGCCGACTTCGAGCAGCAGCGCGGCGACGACCGCCAGTATGGCCCAGGCAAAGGCCTTGGCGAGCCACTGAAAGGCCCGATCGAAGAAGTAGTCGCCTTGGGAGGGTGGCCCGGAAACCGAGTCGGCGGAGCGCGCCTGTTCGAACATGTTCATAGGGTTCGCGTCGCTAAATTCAAACAAGAAGGGGACGACCGGTGCCTTCCTGGCCGCGGCGCCGCCCCCAAAATTCCATCAGGAGGAACTTACTGAATGGCCTTGGCGCCGGCGCGGACGAGTTGCACCACATTTTCCGGCAGCGGGATATAGCCCATCTTGCCGCTGACCTTTTGTCCCTCGGTCAGGCAGTACTCGACCATGTCGCGCAGCACTTCGGCCTTCTTGGGATTGCCGTTGTCCTTGTAGAACAGCATCCAGGTAAAGCTGGCGATCGGGTAGGACTTTTCGCCGTCTGGGTCCGGTGCCCAGGCGATCAGATCGGGCGGGAAGGAGACGCTCGCCAGGGTTGCGACACCCCCTTCGGCCCCTGGCTTGACGAAGGCCCCGGCTTTGTTCTGCAGGCTCGCCATTGGTATCTTCGCGCCCATCGCAAAGCCATACTCGATATAGCCGATCGCGCCCGGCGTCTGCTTGATGGTTGCGGTGACGCCGTCGTTCTTCGGTGAGGCGACGATCTTGTCGCTGCTGGGCCAATTCACCGACGTGCCGGTGCCGGGCCCCGCCTTCCACTCGGGGCTCACGGCGCTGAGATGGTTGGTGAAAACGTAGGTCGTGCCGCTGCTGTCGGCGCGGCGGACCACGGTGATCGGCAGGTCGGGCAGCTTGACGCCGGGATTGGCTGCCGCCAGCTTGGGATCGTTCCAGTTGGTGATCTTGCCGAGGAACATCGCCGGGTAGACGTCACGCGGCAGTTTCAGATCCTTGGGGTTGCCGGGTAGGTTGTATGACAAAACCAGCTCGCCGGCCGTCATCGGCAGCAGGACAGCGCCGCCCGGCACCTTCGCGATTTCCTCGGGCTTCATGGCCGCGTCGCTGGCCGCAAAGTCGACCGTCTTGTTCAGGAAGTCCTGTATGCCGGCGCCGCTGCCTTTCGACTGGTAGTCGATGTTGACTGTCTTGTGGGCTTTGCTGAAGCTCTTGAACCAGGACGAGTAGAGCGGAAACGGGAAACTGGCCCCGGAGCCTGTCAGGCGGAATTTCTCTTCCGCCGAGGCGGTATTGGCCGAAGCCATCGTTATCGCAAGGGCGCAAGCCAGAAACGGACGGATGCTCACGTCAAACCACTCCTCTTCGATTGGTAAAGCCAACACATTGACGTCACGTTAAGTCTCGGAGATGACGGTTTCGTGACAGTCAACAGATAACACTGGTAACGCCGCTCGGCATGGCAGCGGTGTACGGGTTCCACCCACCGTAGCCGCTGTCGGACCGGGCCCCAGCGCCGCTAACGGTGGCGCGCCCGTTCGTCAAGTTTCGAGAAGCCTGCGACCGAGCAGAAAGGAAAGCATTGAAGCCGATAGCACCCAGGCGGGACGACGGCGTCAGTGGAACTGGCCCAAGTATTTCGTGTTCATGAGTCAGGCGTATGACGTTGCACGATCCGGCGGGCGCCGCGAGTGCACGGGCCGGCGGCGTATCTTCGCGCGCGGGTACACATGTAACAGTCAGGTGTTAACGTCGCGCACCGATTTCGCGTTGGTGAGTGTCACCCGGATGCAAGGTATCGACAGCGCTTCCGATACGTGTCGGCACGGGGTACCCGATGGCGCCGATTCAGGCCCCGCGGCACCTGGGCACAGTGCGGTGGCGATGGCCGCAGCGCCGGACGGCCGAGTTGGTGGTTGCGTGGAAGGCGAGACGGGTGCGGTCCATGAGGACCGCGCGACGCGGTGCGCTGCCGATGCGTATTTCGATACGATCGCCGGATTGCCGCGAGATGTCGGCTGGTTGCTGCTGGTAGCGGGGCTGGTCAGCGAATTGGGTGTGCCCGGTGTTCCCCCGTTCTGGATCTTCGGATTACTCATACTGTGGCCGAGCGCGGGCGCACCCTTGGCAGCTCGCCTGGAGCGCCACGCACCACGGCTGTTTGCGGGATCTCTTCGGACGATTGATCGCTACGCGCGTGACCTTGAACGACGTTATCCGTCCGCGTGACGGTGATCTAGGCAGGTTTCGGTCCAGCCAGTGGGGGACTCCCCCGTGCGTTGCTCCCATGCCCCGGGGGATCGCCTGTGGTTCCCCTTTGCAAGAAGCGTGGAACCGCTGTCGGACTCGGTCGCGCTGAAACACCTGCTGGACCGCGCCTTCCCTAAGGGTTGGCGCGGAACGGCTTCAAACAAGCTCCTCTCGGCGGGCTAGTGATTCACAAGCGTGTCATAAGCAGTGAGTACCGTGCGAATGCGTCCTCGCCACTCGCTGAGCGCGAAGGACGGATTTCCCGCACTTTGTCATGCGTCGGGATTTCGCGCGTCCGCGGCTGCGCCGATCACGGTGAGACCTGTCCCTCACCTTTTTTCGCACTCCGACGATAGGAAACACGAACCGTATGGCTAGCATGGCGCACCTCGTCAAGGTTGCGGACTTGTTCACGATCGGTAACTTGACGTGCGGGATGCTGGCGATCTTCATCAGCGCGGACGGGAATCCGCTGTGGGCCGCGGGCTTGGTATTCGTCGCCCTCGTTCTGGATACCTTGGACGGCAAGGTCGCAGCATGGATGAAGCAGAAGTCCGAGTTCGGCAAGCAACTCGACTCACTCGCGGATCTCGTGTCCTTTGGCGTCGCCCCGGCCTGCATGTACTTCGCCAGGACGGGCTGGCACTGGGCTGAAACGAGCATCCTCGTCGCCTTCGTTACCTGCGGCATGCTCCGGCTTGCGCGCTACAACATTTCCGACAGCAGCGGATTCGTAGGCGTGCCCATCACTGTCAATGGCTTCGTCTTTCCTGCGCTGGCAGCCATCGGCACCGTCCTGCCCGAAACCCTCGAGATCTGGCCCGCGGTATTCGTCGTACAAGGACTGCTGATGGTGTCGAGCCTGGACGTCAAGCGCCTGTTCTGAGCGGCTTACGAGGCATCGCCTGGACGCTCCCGTGCGAGCTTGGCGCGGTGTTCTCGAGGGATGTCGCCCGAAGTCGATCATGCCGAGTTCGCCCGGCAGACCACCCGACTTGCCTGGTAATCGAGAGTTTGGCCAAAACACTACGGGAGCCCGTGCGCCCCGCTGCACGAAACCCCGCGGATCAAACTCCGGGTGTCGTGCCGGCCGGGGCCAGGCAGTCGCTGTGCGTGCCGTCCGAGTATGGAGTGGAGCAGCGGGCTTCCAGACAGTCCCATAGCTGCAGTCCCACGCCCGGAAGATCGCTTTTGGTGGGTAGGCCCGACAGCAGCCGGGCATGGCACAAACCGGCCGGCCGAGGGTTGGCTTCGACAAAGACCGCGAGGACCCGGCCGGAGGGACTCACATCCAGGACCGCGTCCAGACCCACCAGCAGCAGAGTCCCGAACAGGCCGGCGGCTCGCTCGGCCTGATCGGTGATTTCCGCCCACAGCGATTCATCCAGGCCGGCCACCGCGTAGGGCGGCGCATGCCGGGGGATCAGATTGTCGAGGGCCTCTGCCAGTGTCACGATGCGACCGCCCCGTCCGCAGGAAGCCGGCTGCGCAGCATCTGCGCCGACCTGCGCGAAACCCGAGGTCACGCGATGTCGCCGCCCATCGAACACAACGTTGAGGCGCAGCGCCAGGGTGTGTGTCGTTCCGGTATCGGGAGCGCGATACAGCAGCGCGTCGCGGCGCTGCTGTATGAGCGCGGTAACTCCGAAGCGCCAGGCGCAGTCCAATGCCTGTGACAGCGTGCTGACATGGGTCGAGTCGGCCGACAGTAAGGTCACTCCGAGACCCTCGGTGGCATCGTTCGGCTTCACCACGCTGTCGCCAAAGGTCGCCATGAAGTTCCACGCGGTTGCGGCATGGTCGGGGCCGATGCGGCGCGTGTTCGGAACCCTGAGTCCCAGCTTGGCCCAGCCGGCCAGTGTCGCGGCTTTGTCGTCCGCCAGTTCGGCAGCAGCGCCGGGGTTTACCTGCGGACAACGGAAGCATTGCGAAAGGGTGCGGTGCAGCTCCTGTTCCCGGCGGCCGAGCGGAAGGAACTGAACGCTATGCGGCTGCACCGGCGGATCCAGGGCACGCTCGACGAGCCGATCGCGCTCCGGGTCGAGGGTCACGGCCCGGTTTATGGACCCGTTGCGTTCCACCCAGTCGACATGCGCACCGAGCACCTGGAAGCGCTGCGCGCCGTGGCGGTCGATGTCCCTTACATAGGCGTCCACCGCCAGTGGATAAAACTCTTGGACCAGCCCGCACGCGGCCGAGTGGATGACCGCGTGCCGGATTAGCGCGGCCGGGGACGGAGTCATCGGTTTGGTAAACGGGTACCTTGTCGCGACCACCGGTTCTCCGCGCGTTGTTCCGGCTCGCGGGGCAGGATTTATCGGACCTTCTGTCCGAATGACAGCAGTCGCAGCATGGCCGCCGCTTCCGGCCCGGCCTCTGAGGCCGTGTGATGCCGCCACTCGGCGTCGGGATCGTGGCCGTACGCAGGCCGGATTTGGCCGGGTGCGTTGGCGCCTGCGGCTGCGATCCCGCACCGCTCGTGGCGGACCTCAAGCCGAGTGCGATAAGTCAGGAGGCTGACGGCATCGGTGGCCTGCAATGGGACGGCGCCGGCGGCTTCCAGCAAGCCACACGCGTGCCAGAGCGCCGCGACAGGACGCTCTGGCCTCTCAGCGTAATCGGTCATGGAGACTCCTGGTAATCATCGTTTGCAGATATTCTTCACCGGCTGCATGCAGATCCCGCAGCACGATCCGCGCTTGCTCACCGACCCGGGTCCAGTCCGGCTCGCGGTGTGCAGCCCGCGCGCGCTCCCTCTCGCGCGCTTCCTCGCGCAGTGCCACGCGGTCCCAGAGACCGACACCGACATTCGGCTCGATCAAAACGACGCGCCAATCCAGCGGTTCGTCGGTCCAGCGTTCCTTGCCGCGTATCAACAGGAACTCGGAGCCGGTCCGGTGCCCCGAGCGATCGTGAGTCGCCCGGACTTCGACCCGTTCAGGGTTTCCTGCGAAAACCGGCACGACGAGAAAATCCAACATGAGATAGCGAGGCCGGCCGTAGGACACGCCCGTCAGGTCGGTTCCCACTGCTCTCCCGCTCTCCCGCTCATAGGTCGCTCCAACGTGTTTTTCACAGTTCGACAGTGCTTCGGCTGCTCGACGCGCGGCATCGGACAGTCGCCGTAGCAGTGTGTCGCGATGGCAGGCTCGGATGAACTCGGGACCGAGTTGTTGCAGGCTGCCGCCCCGACCGATGTTAGTGATGGGTTGCTGGCTCAACAGCGCGATCCAGTGAGACAGGTGCCATTTCACCTCCGGGTCCGACATCGTGGGACGATCGGTCGACACGATGACGCGGATCGAGCCATAGATCGGGGTGCAAGGTTCGCACCGCCGTTCGATCGGGCGGCCCCAGTCGACGATCTGTCTACGGACGAATTCCTCCATGAATGCCTCGGTCGCCCAGAACTCCGGCGACCCGTTAATCAGTTCCTGTATGGTGACGTTGTGTGATCGAGATAACTGGTAGACGAAGTCCACTGCGGCAGCCATCTGGGCGGCGTCCAGCCCGGTGCCGGGAGTTCGCAACTGAAAGATCCGCATTCCCCGTCCGCCCGACTCCGCGGCATCCTTGATGATCACCGACGAGTGCATGGAGGCAAAGGCAGCGAGCCCCGCGTAGCCGGTGCCCGAAAGGCCTTCCCGAATGTAGGCCTTGGCGGCAGCTTCATCCCGCTCCGCGGTCCAGGCGGCCAGCCAGTCGATTTCCGCTGGAAGTTCGACCCCGGAGTCACGGAAGATCTCGGGGTATTTGGCCTTGTCATAGGTCGTCCAGGTGTGGAACAGCGATTGCACCGTATATGGCAGACCGGCATCTTCCAAAGCGCCGGATGTGTAGATCGGGTCGCCATGGAACGGATAGACCAGGCTCGCCAGCACCGGCCGGCTGAACCGCACCGCGAGACGAATCCCTTTCGGGTGGATGTCCGGGACCGTCGCTCCGGGCCGATAACGTGCGCAGGCTTGCCGAAAGGTTTCGGCGTCAACGTACAAATGACCGCTGCAGACCTGCACGAGCGTCCGTCCGGACCGCTCGTCGGGCGACAGCGTGAGCGTGCGGCTGATGATCAGGTTGGCTCCGAAGCGCCCGTTCGCCTCGAACTCGCGATTCAGCGTGGGCCCCTCTGCCAGCATGCGCGAGAAGTGCGTTCGGCCGACCGGCGCGGCGACGATATGATTGACGCGCGAGCGGGCGTGGATCAGTTCGGGGTCGAACTCCGTGAAGACGTGGGGGAGCGGGAAGCCGTCATTGCGGATGAACGCCAGTTCGCGCAACTGACCATAGTTTCGCCAGATCCTTTCGACTGGATCATCGGCCTCTGCTCCGATCGATTCGACCACTTTTCCATCCAGTGCGTTGCCCAGCAGGGCATCCTGTTCGCTTTCCGGTAGCTCCCGCAACTCGGTATGGCGCAGCGCGATCGCGCGCAGGTACCGATGCAGCCAGGCGTGTCGCTCTACGGCCCATTGGTATAGCTCGTTCCCGCTCAGGCTTGCGAAACCGATTCCACGGCTGTAAAGCCAGGGACGGTACTCATAGTGATGGTCGTTGACGGTTTTCGCGAAGAACTCTGCCAACGCGCGCCATAAGGGCGCCGGGTCGCCGCCGTCAGGCAGTGCCTCGACCGCCGCCTGGATGCTGTCGATTGCCAGCAGTATCTGGAACAGCTCAGCTCCCCGGGCGACTCGCATCAGTTCCCGGTGGTGCTGCTCCGGGCTCCCTTTTGCCTGCCGACAGCGCTCGGTCACCTGCTGCGCCAGTCGTCCGAAGTCTCCGATGTCTTCGTAGCCGCCGGCGATGGATTGCCAGAGGACAGCGTCGATCCGCCCGCCATCGCAAAGGGTGCCGACCCGGTTGATGAATGCGGCCCGCAACGCTTCGTCATCCAGTTCCTGTGCGAGATTGAACAAGGCCTGTCGGGTCCACGCGATGAAGCGTCCGAACGGGCCCTCGCCGACAGGCTTGTCACCCGGGCCGATTTCGGACATGGCGCGGTCGTAGGCTTCGCTGAAATTGCCACCGACCGCCACTGCGCGAAATGCGGTTTTGCGTTCCTTGAGTCCACGAGCTATGGCCAGTCGCTCGCTGAGCTGGCGCCTCGTTGCCAGCGCAACAGCGGAACCCTCCTCCATCGCCTTGTTCGAGCTTTCGACGCCGCGGTGTTCCCGCGCCGGCTTCGTCTGTTGACGGGCGGCTCGGGGCAGCAACACCTGCCAGGACATGTCGAGAGACCCACCGTCACCCGGCAGTGCCGGGGCCAGCGCTGAGCGGCAGGCAGCGATGGCGTCAGGTTCGTCCCCCACCAGCAGGAAGAACCCGCCCAAGGCCAGAAAGCCGTTGAAGTCCAGCGCATCGAGCGGGAGGCCGCCCACAATCCGGGCGAGTGCCTGGGCACAGACCGTGTCCCGTTCACGCAGGCGCCCGCTGCGCGCCAGCCGCTCCGCTTCGCTTAATTGAACGGAAGCGGTTGCATCGTCCCGAAGGTCCCGGACGATGGTCTCGTAGACTTTCAGCGCCGGGATGCGGCTGGTGCCGGTCAGGGCCGAGCGTAGTTCTTCGGCAAGGCGCCGGCGGCGGCGCATCGCTGCGCGCCATCCTTCGATCGTGTCGGCGCCCAGTCCGATGGCGACGTAGACCGGTTCGCGGCCCCTTCTGTCACCGGCCGCGAACCAGAGCATCACGTCGAGCTGGTTCATCGCGCGCGGCCGCGCGCCGGAGGTACCATCGACGATGGCCAGCGCACTCCGCGGGTTGCCATCCAGCATGAGGTCGCACAGATGACCCGGATCGGCCAGAAGGTCCAGCAGCGCCCGGTGCGGGATGCCGGCGTCCAGCAAGTCTGCCCCGCGCAAGGCGATTGGGTAGTCGGTCTCTGGCCCCAGCTCGGCCAGGGCGAGTGCGTGCAGGGCTCCGCCCAGACGAATTTGAAGGGCTTGCCTCCGCTCCGGGGCGATCCCCTGCCGGCTGGCCCAGGCGAAGAGCCTTGGCCCATGGGTCGCCAGATTGGCCGTGATTTCCGCGCTGCCGTAGCCGGCGGCGAGCAGTTCGGTACGCGCACGGTCGGCTGCGTCGATCAGGCCGCTGTCCCCGGTGTAGTTCATCAGGTCCAGCGTCGACAGACCGGTGGGCGCAACGACACGGATCTCGGCCGGCGGGTTGACGCTCGGAAACAATTCATCCAGTCGGGTCGCGTTGGCCCGATCGGCAGGGGTTACGTCAAGCCACTCGAGGATGCGTGCGTGCCGACCGCTGGCCTCCAGATGGCGATACCCGAAGACCAGCAGCGCGGCGAGATCCTGCCCCTCGGCATCCAGCGCCGACAGCAGGTGACCTCCGGTTCCCGAGAGGATTTCGAACTTGCGCATCCCCGCCGAGAAGCGGCCATCCTGGGTGTCGGGTTTGTATTCACCAGTGAGCACCACGGTTGAGGATTCGATATCCCGGGTGCCGCCCGGCGCGCGGACCGCAGCTTCAGAAAGGGCCTGTCGGATTAGCCAAACCTTGAAGAATGGCATGAAGCGGTTGATCTGCTCGCCGCCGGTGACCATCTTGTGCAGGCTCCACCGAGCGGCCAGCGTCGCCGCGACGCGTGCAGGATCGCGCAGCTCAGGGACTCCGAGTTTGTCGAGAATCGTTGCAATGCGGGTCGCCTGATACGTTGCCGAGGAGAAATCGGCTTCGCTGACAGCCGCCCGCTGCATCCGTTCCGAGGCCAGGGCTTCCCAATCCAGTGGCGACAAGAAGTCCCCACGCCGATCCAGCAACTCTCGCGCGAGCTTCAGCACCGACTGATGGTCGGTTGCCGGGAGGCCGATCTGCGCAAGTTTTTCCTCTCGCGCAAGACTCAGCACGAATTCCAGAAACAGCCCATCCTTGGGTACGCAGTAACCGCCGTAGCCTTCGCCGGCCGGATGGACCCGGCGATCCCGCCGGCGGTTCATCTGATCCGCCATGACCTCGATGTCGCCCTTTCTCGTCACCGCCATCATCATGGACAACGCGTTCGAGAATGCGTAGTGGGCGACCATCGAGGCGTTTTCCCCGGTTTTCAGCACCTCGGGCTCAGCAAGACTCTCGAAGACTTGAACGTTTTTGTTGATGAGTTGGTAGAACTGCCGTCCGACACGGGCCGCCGCGCGGTCGGCGCCGCCTACCCATTGCGACCAGCTCTCGACCGATTCGCGCTCGCGGGCGCCGAGATCCACCCGGCTGGGTGTATACAGGAGGTGATAGCGCTTGCGACCACCGGTCGCGCGAAAGGAGTGGAGCGGGCTGACCGTCAAGTGGCCTAGGCCCTGAGCCGACATGACCGTCCGGCGCGCGGTGGTCTTCTCCAGATCTTTCCACCGGCGCAGGAAGCTGCGGCAGCGATCCGCGAGCTTAAGGTCGGGGTGCGCCGCATCGAGCCTCGCCAGGGCGCGGCGGCGAGCCTCAAGTCGAATGAAGGCATCAAGGTCGCGGCTGAGCGCTTCGTCTTCGGCCATCGCGCATTGCCTGGCCTCCCGTCCGCTGCCGAGGTCTTCAGGAGCGGAAGAACCCAAGCCTTTGTGATGGGTCAACCGCGCCAAGGCTGAAGCGCGCAGTTCGGCTGCCTCCTGGATCAGAATAGACCGCACCAATTCCGGATCATCGACACAGTCGGCCGGTGTCGCGGCCTCCGGGGTTTCCAGCATTTCGAGCAACGTCCCGAGGCGAGCCACTTCGTCACCGAGCGACGGGTTGCGGCGCACCACGCGATACGACGCTTCCGCCTCGGACATCTCGTCGTTTGCCACGAGTTCCTCGACTTCGGCCTCGTACCCCATTTCGCAGACCACCTTACGACAGAGAGCCATGATCCGATTGGCCTGGAACTGCCTGCGCGCTTCCACGACGCCTTGAAGACCCAGGTGCTCTACCAGGTTGTAGAGCGCCATCGACTCTTCGAGCCACGTCTCGATGTAGCCCTCGGTCATGCCTGCCGATTGGGTGGTAAGTACGTGCAATGCCGGCAGCGGGCGGCGTGGTGCCAGCGCTGCGGGAACCAGGGCGGCGACTGCCTGCGCGAAGTCGCCGCGCCAACCGCTCTTGCGTAGCGTAGCTTCGACCGCCGTCCGCCAAGACCCCGTCTCGGCGCAGCGATCACGCGCCTCGGTCACGAGGTCGGCCTTTGACAAAATCAGCCGCGCGGCTTCGTAAGGATCCAGATCCTCCTGTTCGATGCATCGCTGGACCGCCTCCACGTCGCGCCGATAGCACTCCTCGAACAGCACGCCGAGTGCCGCGATTTCACGCAGGTCGGTCCCCAGAGCGGCGAGGCGGGACCGGATGGTGGCATCGTCCAGAGCCTCGCCGCCGTCTGCCAGGGTTTGCCGGGCCAATGCGAGCCACTCGCTGACGAGCACACGCTGGAGGTTGCAGGCCCATCGGTCCGCCATTTCCTCGCGGAACGCGGTTTCCATTGCCGCGATATCGACCACGGTGCGAGTCGTCTCGCGGCCCTCCACAATGCTCATTTCTTCCCTGATGAACAAGGGTATGGCCTCGATCCAATGATCGGCTACTTCGAGCCAGCGGTAATCCGGACTGCCATATAGCCGATCTCCGGCCAGCCGAAACAGCTTGCGCAGATTGTCGGGTTTGCCGGCGTACGGGTCCTCGAATTCGTTGAGTTTGACGAGGAGGTGCGATCCCGTGGAGGACGGGCGCTGGCTGATCACGACGTAGGCGGCGGCCCGACTGTCTGCCTGCAGTGCGCTTTCCCTGATGTGATCGGCAAGATTAAGGCGCGTTCGCGCCGACTCGAACGCGGTGTGAGGCGTCGATGGCGGTTGCGGGTCGTCGGCGTATTCGGCATGGTTCTCGACCCGAGCGCGTGCCGGCTGCAGTGATTCCAGCAAGGCCCGGTGCAGGGCTTCGAGAGCGGCTTCTTCGAAACGTTCGAGCGCCCCTTCGAACTGGGTCAGGGGGACTTCCCGGTCGGTCGTCAGCAGCAGACGCAGGCATTCGCCGGCATTCGCGGTCTCGCGGTCCCCGGGAGACAGCCCGTCTACCCGCTCCGCGAGCCCAGGCCAAGTCGGGGCCGGTTTCAGCAGGACGGCATCGGCGAGTAACAGACCCTGATTCAGAAAGGCGCGACTCATGCGCCCAAAGACCAGAAATTCACCGGCCTCCCGGACTTCCGCGGCGATGCGCTCGATGTTGCGCTGTTCCACGGCGGCGTCATAGGCCCTCAATTGGGCATAGATCTGTGCGCGCTTCCGGTCCGCGTCGCCATCGCTGTTCAATATCCGGGTGACCGTGGCGCGATCGTAGGGGAGATCGACCCGGTCCTGTCCGAGTAGCCAGCTGATTGCAAGTTTCCGGTCTTCGGGTGAGGACGCCGACTCAATGCGGGCAAGAAACAACGAGAAAAGAACGCCCGGATCGATTTCCCGGAGTTCAAGCGCGCGCGAGATCAGGCGTCGCTGGTCGGGAGGCAATTCCAGGAACAACTCGGCGACACATTCGAGGCCGCGGCGCGGGGGAGTACCCACTTGCCTGAGCAACACGAATACCAGCCCCAGTCCAAGCAGGAGTTCCAGCCCGCCCTGCGACAGGTTGCGTTCGAGCGCTGCGGGTCCGTTTTCGGGTCCTGAGGCAGCAGGGCAGAGTCTGTCGATCGTCAGTTCGATGAATCCGTCGGAAAGATCGACCGCTACCAGTGCCTCGCTGTTCTCGACGAAGCGGACCGCGACTGCGCGACCGGTGAGGGCGTCCCGGATACCAGAGAACGCGGGGTGGCCCCCAAAGTGATGCCGGATGTGCGAGAAGGCGCGGTCCCACATGACCGCTGACCGGGTCACCGCCGCGTCGGTCGCCGCGGGCAAGCTCCATGCGTCGCGCCCACAGCCGGGATCGCGGAAATGCCAGCAGCCCTCCGCGCGTGCACTAGCCGGTCCACGCCGGCCGAGCGGGATGCCCTGTGCTATGTCCGGCGCAGCGAGGCGCAGTGGAAAAATGCAGCGGTCCATCCTGTCGAGGACAAAGCTCTGTTGACTGGGTGCGGGCTGTTGAGAAGGGCCCGAGGTTCGGCCGGGCCTACCCCAAGTTGAAACGTTGGTACGGTAACGTCGGCATGTGTCGCTTGTATGACCGAGAGGACCTGGCTGCGGGCCGTCCATAGAGGGCGAGCGACCGGCACTCCGGGAGTCCGCCGATCCTTCCCGCCCTGCGGCCAAGCAGGGTGAGGAACGGAGGGAAGGCCGGGGTCTGCAGTGACACGCGGCGTCGGCGGCAAAAAAACATAAGACTGTGGGTATGAGGGCTATGCAGGTTCGATCCATCTTCATCTCCGATGTGCACCTGGGTATACGGGCCTGCCAGGCTGACCGCCTGGTGGATTTCCTGCGCGAGCATCCCTCCGAACATCTCTATCTGATCGGCGACATCGTCGACTTCTGGGCCATGAGTCGCGGTGAGATTCACTGGTCGAGAGCGCAAAACACCTTTGTGCAGAAAGTGCTGCGCCGGGGCCGCCACGGCAATCAGATCATTTTCGTTCCCGGCAACCACGACGAGGCCTTGCGGGAATATGTGGGTATGGCCTTCGGCGATGTCCGGCTGGAGTACGAGTACGTGCATATAACGGCCGACGGCAAGCGCTTCCTGCTGATTCACGGTGACGAATTCGATCAGGTCACCCGCTACCATCGCTGGGTTGCGATCCTTGGCGACGTCTCGTACAACTGCCTGGTCAGTGTGAATATGGGGCTGTCCTGGCTACGCCGGACCCTGGGCCGTCCCGGCTACTGGTCGCTGGCCGGCTACGCGAAGCGTAAGGTCAAGACCGCCGTGAATTTCATCTTCGATTTCGAAGACTCGGTCCTGCACCATGTCCGCGAGCGGGGCTTCGATGGCGTCATCTGCGGTCACATCCATTGGGCGGAGATCAAGCAGATCGGCGGACTGACCTATGCCAATTGCGGTGACTGGGTCGACAGCTGCAGTGCCATCGTCGAACACCTCGACGGCCGCCTGGAACTGGTCGTCTGGCACGGGGATGTGGTGCGGGAGGTCAACGGTTCCGGTGAAGAACCGGAGGTCCCGCGGTCAGTGGGTGGCAACCTGACCACCGATGACCTGCGGGCCTGACCATGACTTCGCTTCCAGGCGAAACAGCGCCGCGTTGCGGCAACATGGTCGGCCACGCCGCGCTCCGCATCGGGTGGTACCGGCTCGCGATCCGGCCCAACCGATCGATAATGCGCGCCTTTGGATCGGTACGTCGACGGGCGGCCATCGCATCGTCTGAGTCGCGCTCTCTCGTTTCAACAGGATCCAAGACATGGCATCCAACATGACCCCCCTGGAAAGAGCAGAAGCGGTATTTCATGAACTGGTCGCGCACTATGGGGGCGCGGAGGATCGCGAACTGCGTGCCGCCGTAAAGCTGCTGCTGGTCGCACTGGACAAGTTCCGCATCCATGGCGGTTCCAATTGGTCTGCCCTGTTGGATGAGTACGTCGACCTGGCCAAGCGCGATCCCGAACGATTAGAACGGATCCTTCACGGCAATCGCGGGAAAAAGGACTCGAGCCTGCTCGCCTGACCGCATTCGAACGCCGCTCTTTGCGATTCGGGCGACCGTGCCGTGTTGCAGGCCGCGTGGGTTCGGGACCGAGGCTGGTCCGCAGCACGCTTGCGGTTCAGCATCCGGGAGGCCGGTGTGCCTTCGCCACTAGATCTTCAGAGGTTGGTAATGAACACTCGCGGCAATGGTCCGCTCCACCCTGTGCCGCCGATGGCATGGCTCGCGATCGCCGTGACCGGCCTGTGGTTCGTTGGCGATGGATTGGCATCCGAGTTTCGTCATGCGGGCACCGATGCCTTCGGGAGAGGGGTGGAAGTGCTCCACGGAGAGATCGCGCTCCGGACCGATCAGTTCGTTTCTTACACCGGCGCGACTGCCATAACGCGCCAGACATTTCCGAACGGATTCCCGCGTTCGATGGGCAGCGGCATCTGCCTGAAGGGGGAGGGTCGCCGGGGCCGGGAGTTCTGGGTGCTGGGTGACCGCGGACCCAATGGCGATGGACCCGAGGTCGGCGGGAAGGAAGCGAAGCTTTTTCCGGTCCCCGACTTCACTCCCGCCTTCGGCGTCGTCTCGCTGGCGAAAGGGATCGCCTCGCTTGAGAATTTGACGCCGATTCATGGAACCTCCGGGCTGCCGGGCGCGCCCGGGACGGCCAACGGTTCGGAAGAAGTGGGTCTGTCCGAGACGTTGCGCGCGATCGACCCGGATCCGCGCGGGATCGATCCCGAGTCCGTCGCTTGCGGCAACGGCAGGCTCTGGGTGTCGGAGGAGTACGGCCCTGCAGTGCTGCAACTCGACCCGGCGTCCGGGCGGATTTTGGCCCGTTTCACGCCCGGTAACGGTTTGCCGTCCATTTTTGCGCGCCGAAGGGTCAACCGCGGCATGGAGGCGCTGACCTACGACGCGGAGGCCGGCACGCTGGTCGGGGCCTTGCAGAGCCCGATCGATGACGGTGCCGTCGCCGTTCAGGGGAAAAACGTCAAGGTCAAGGACGCCGCGCCCTTCATCCGCTGGGTGGAGTTGCACCCGGTGACACGGCGGCTGCGCGAGTTCGCTTACCCTGTCGCGGGCGGCGACTACCAGGATGGTCAGAGCGGAAATGCCAAGCTGGGCGATATCGCTGCACTCGGCGGCGGGCGATTCGTCGTCATCGAGGAGGGCAGGAAGGCTGACGGGCATTTCGCCAATCGCCTCTTTCTGGTCGACACGGCGGATGCCAGCGACATCCATGCAAATTCGGGTGGCGATCTGGAACGTTCGGCCATCAGCGGGCATCCGGTCGGCGCGGCCGACTGGCGCACGATCACCCCGCTTCGCAAGCGCTTGCTCGTCGATCTGCGAGCCCTGGGGTGGGACGTGGAGAAAGCCGAGGGATTGGCCATGGTGGATGAGCGCACCTTGGCGCTCACCAATGACAATGACTACGGCATTCAGTCCGCCCTGTTCGATGCCGGTGGCACACGACTGGTTGCCGGCAAGGTCGAACGCTGCCAGGCGGCAGGTGACGGGACGGCGATCTTCGGCGATCAGTGCCCCGCCGGCGCGCGGGCGGTGGCCATCGTGAGCTTGCCGGAGATCGAGTCGCGGCAGCATATGTGGCTGCTTCGCTTCGCGCGCCCCTTGCGCGCGATGGACTGAGCGCCGGAACACCCGGGCGGCAGCGCAGCGGTGCGCTGCCCGCCACGCTGCAGCTGCAATGGCTGGAACGCTCGATTGGGGAGGCGGAGGGAGGCCGGAGTGCATGGGCGGTGAGATGCGGCGTCACGCGCGCAGCGGCGGCGCCGTCATGCTGCTGCAACAACTGCTCCCGACAATGACGCCGGTCTGTCAGGCCATCCGTTCCAGGCTGCCGAGGCAATGCCCGCGAGAATCTGCACATTGTCGTCCCGGCGTTCCCGTCTCAACCCAATCAAGAGCAATCCATGAATTTGAAAATACAGCGACCCGCCGCTGCGGCGCTCTGCTCGGTGCTCACGGCTGCCGGTGCACACGCGACCCCGGTGCCCGAGGCACCCCAGTTCGAGCGCATTGCCACGTTCAATGTCTGCGAGAACACCTCGTGTGATCGCGATGCGGTCGAAGAAACCGTCGCGGAGATCACTGCGGTCAGCCAGGATGGTAAGACCTTGGTTTATACCGACAGTCCGCAGAAAGTCATCGGATTCGTCGATATCGCCAAGCCCTCCACGCCGAAGGGACTGGGCGTGCTCGGGGTCGGTGGCGAACCGACTTCGGTCGCAGTCGCAGGGCAGTATGCCCTGGTAGCGGTGAACACCTCGGACAGCTTCGCCAACCCGTCCGGGCATCTGGCCGTCTACGACATCGCCTCCTGTATCGCCAATCTCGCCGCTTGCGCGCCTTTCGCGAAAATCGATCTGCACGGCCAGCCCGACTCGGTAGCGATCAGCCCGGACGGCCGGTATGCAGCCATCGCGATCGAAAACGAGCGCGACGAAGACGTCACCGTTGGCGGTGTTGAAGGCGGTTTGCCGCAATCACCGCCCGGTTATCTGGCCATCGTCGATCTGGAAGGCGCGCCGTCGGCCTGGGCTTTGCGCAAGGTCGAACTCACGGGACTGGCTGCCTATGCCCCCGAAGATCCGGAACCCGAGTTCGTGTCCATCAATGCCGCCAACATCGCAGCCGTGACACTGCAGGAGAACAATCACATCGCGCTGGTCGATCTCGAAAAAGGCGTCGTCACGCGGCATTTCGCGGCCGGCTCGGTCACGCTTCGCAACATCGACAGCGTCGAGAACAGTCTGATCGAGTTCGACACGACACTGACCCGGATCCCCCGCGAACCCGATGCCGTCACCTGGCTCGGGACCGACCATCTGGCAACGGCCAACGAGGGCGATTTGTTTGGCGGCAGCCGCGGCTTCTCGATCTTCGAGAGTCAAGGCCGGGTGAACTTCGAAAGCGGCCGAAACTTCGACTACATGGCCATACGCCACGGGCACTTCCCCGAGGCCCGCGCCGACGCCAAGGGCTCCGAGCCGGAGGGTATTACCTCTGCCGTGTTTGGTGCGCAGCGCTTGCTTTTCGTCGGCGCCGAGCGCGGCAGCTTCGTCGCGGTGTACGAGCTGGGCGGCGACAAGCCGATCTTCAAGCAACTGTTGCCGACCGGTATCTCACCGGAAGGCCTGCTGGCGATACCGCAACGCAATCTGTTCGTCGCCTCGACCGAGAACGACGAGGAGTGGCGGGCCCAGATCAACATTTTCGCGTTGAAGGACAAGGTGTCCAACTACCCATCGGTCGTCTCCGCCCCGCAGAAGACCGGACCGCTGGCAGGCAAGGCGCCGATCGCCTGGGGCGCGCTGTCGGGCCTCGCACCGCATCCCACGTGGAAAGAATGGCTTTACGCCGTCCCCGATTCGTATTACCGCGAGTCGCGAATCTACAAACTGCACGTCGGCGTGAAGCCCGCGGTCATCGCGAACGAGATCGTTCTGAAGAAGGCAGGCGCGACGGTGGATTACGATCTCGAAGGGATTGCGACCTGCTCCGACGGAAAGTTCTGGCTGGTTTCCGAAGGGGACGGCACCGCGGCGAAGCCGAATCTGCTGATCGAGGCCGACGGTGACGGTACGGTTCTGCGTGAAATCGCGCTGCCCGCCGAGGTCAACGCGCTGCAGAAGTCCAACGGTTTCGAGGGCGTCGCCGTTACGCGGTGCGGCGCCGATGCGAAGGTTTACGTCGCGTTCCAGCGGGAGTGGACGGGTGATCCCGCAGGACAGGTCCGGATCGGGGAATACCGCCTGGCCACCAACGAGTGGCGCTTCTTCTACTACCCGCTGGAGGCGGTTGAGTCGCCGGCCGGCGGATGGGTCGGCTTGTCGGAGCTCGTGTCGCTGGGCGGCGAGCGCTTTGCCGTGATCGAGCGCGACAATCAGGGCGGTCCCGATGCCCGCATCAAGAAGGTCTTCGAGTTTTCCATTGCCGGTTTGACGCCGCAGCCTCAGGGCGGTGTATTCCCCTTGGTTAGCAAACATCCGGCACTGGATCTGCTGCCCCAGTTGGCCTCGTACCGGGGTTGGGTGCTGGACAAGCTCGAGGGCCTGGCGGTGGCGGCTGACGGCAAGGCCTATGCCGTGACCGACAACGACGGCGTGGACGACGCGTCTGGAGAAACGCGTCTGCTGCGTCTCGGACCGGTCCTGCACTGAAGTCCGGCCGGCTGCGTCTCGCCCCTGTCAAGGGGGTGAGACGCCCTTGGGTCGATATACCGAGCGCCGGGCAGTCGGCCGGGGCTCGGTCCCATACAACGCGTCGTCAGCGTCCGGGCGCTTGCCGTCTTGCCGTCCGACGGCGCGCCGTCGGTTTCGTATCGTTGATGTGGTTCCCAGGCTTGGCGCCGGTTGCGCTTCAGCAAGCTTGCACGGAGTTGCAATCCCGGTACGCTTCGACCGGCACAAAGACCTTGATCTCGTCCCCGACCGCGGGCAGGTATTTGGTCATGCCGAAATCCGACCGCTTCAGGCTGGCTTCGATGTCGGCCGCGCACAGCGGCCTTTGATTCATGGGGTTCTGGCCGCAGGTAAAGCGGTGGATGGTCACCCGAAGGGGTTGTGTGATCCCCAGCAGGGTCAGTGTGCCGTCGGCGGAAACGGGCGTGTCCCCCTTGAAGGACAGCTTTTCGGAATGGAAGGTGATCGTCGGAAACTGGGCGACATTGAAAAAGTCAGCCGACTTCATATGATCGTTCCACTTGGTTTGACCCATATTGATCGAGTCGGCTTCGATGGTCCAGTCGACCGCGCCGGTCTTCTTTTCCCTGTCCAGCTGGATCTTTCCGGCCGTCTTGTCGAAACGGCCTCGCTGCGTCGTGAAGCCCAGATGGTTTACCTCAAATACGGGTAGCGTGTGATTGGGGTCGATGGTGTACGACTCGGCGGCGACTACGCCGCGGGCTGAAACGGTTGCCAAAAGCATGATGACGGCGTGACGCATGCAGAACTCCGTAGCGTTGGTTTGCGGTTGGGAAAGCTTAAACAGAAAGTTGTCGCCGGATTCATTTTCAACCGTGTCCTTGCGGACAGGTCCCGTCGGTGGTCGGGCGTTGCAGGAACTGGCGCTTGCCGGATCGGCGGCCGGTTCCGGGGCCGCTGGTCAAGTAAACCGCGTGGCAGCGGTGACGGGCGCAGGCCCGACATGGCTCCGGCCTTGCCAGCAATGCTACACTTTCGTGGTTTTACGTTTCGACTATTAATGAATCCGATGAGCAAGATAACGATCGAACACAATCCGAGCGAAGATCGCCTGAAAGAACTGGGCGTCGCCGAATGGGAAATCTGGGAAAAGGAAGTTTCCGAGTTTCCGATCGACTTCGACGAAACGGAAACGGCCTACGTGCTGGAAGGCGAGATCATCGTGACGCCTGCCGATGGGGAGCCGGTGCGGATCGTTCCGGGCGATCTCGTATCGTTCCATGCGGGACTGGACAGCCAGTGGCAAGTGGTTAAGCCGCTGCGCAAGCATTACAGCTACGCGTATCCCGACGGCGTCTGACCACGACCCGACAGTCACGAAAATGGGCATCTTCGGATGCCCTTTTTTCTTCCGACGCCGCTCGCGGGGCGGCTGCTGCCGCTGGTCTGCCGGCGTGCCGTGCAGGACGAATGGAGGGTGTGGGGCTGCTTCCAAACCGTCAGGGCGCGCGGTGGCGCCGGCCGTAGCGGGATGTCAGCGTGGCTGGTGAGGGATCAGCGGAGCAGCCAATTCAATATCCACTTCTGCAAGGTCTTGCCGTAAGGGGGATACAGCAGTTTCATGGAGTTCAGCCGCCCTTTGGTAAAGACCGACTTGGCCTTGGAGAAGGTCTGAAACCCCTCGGGGCCATGGTATTGACCCATGCCGGAGGGTCCGATGCCACCGAAGGGCAGATCATCGATGCCTACCTGCAGCAAAGCCTCGTTGATGGCCATCGAGCCGGAATGGGTCCGCAGCGTGACCCGCTCCTGCAAGGTCTTGTCGTAGGTGAAAAGGTACAAAGCCAGGGGCCGCGGCCGTGCATTGACGAAGGCGAGGGCATCGTCCACGGAATCATAGGGAAGGACGGGCAGAATCGGACCGAACAGTTCTTCCTGCATGATCTTCATCGAGTCCGTGACCTCCGTGACGAGACAGGGCGCCATGCGATGGGTGCCATCATCGAGGGCTTCTTCGGTGACCCTTTCGATTTGTGCCCCTTTCGCTTCGGCATCCTTCAGCCAGGCCTGCAGCCTCTCGTAGCTGTGCCGATTGATGACGCTGGTGTAATCCGGATTACCGCTCACTTTGGGATACATCCGGTTGAACGTTGCCTTGAACCCGTCCAGGAAGGGTCGAAGCTTGGCGCGCGGCACCAGAACGTAATCCGGCGCCACGCAGGTCTGGCCCGCGTTGAGCGCCTTGGCGAACACCAGCCGGTCCATGATGTCGTCCAGCGGGATATCGTCTGCGATGATCGCCGGCGACTTGCCACCCAGTTCCAGTGTCACCGGGGTGAGGTTGTCCGCCGCGGCCCGCATCACGTGCTTGCCGACCGGGATGGACCCGGTGAACAACAGATGGTCGAACGGCAGCGCGGAAAAGGCCCGTGCGATCTCAACGTCGCCGGTGACCACGGCCACCCGGTCCTCGTCAAAGCCTTTGCGGAGGACATCGCGGAGCAACGCGCCGACGTGCGGTGTGATTTCGGACATCTTGAGCATCACCCGGTTGCCGGCGGCGAGGGCGGCGATCAGGGGTGCGATGCCGAGGTTCAGGGGATAGTTGAAGGGCACCATGATGCCGACTACACCCAGGGGCTGGTACACGACCTTGGCCCGCGCGGGCTGGAATTGGAGCCCGACGTGCCGGCGACTCGGCCGCATCCAGCGACGGAGCCGCTTGCACACATAGCCGATGTGCTCGACGCAGGGCATGATCTCGGCGACCAGCGTCTCGCTGGCGGCCCTGGCAGTGAAGTCCGAGTCGAGGGCCTGTGTAATCGCTTCCCGGTGGTCCAACAGCAGCGCCTTCAGCGTCTTCAGTTGAGCCAGTCGTTCCTGCAGCGAGGGCATGGGGTCGGCCGTGTAGGCCTGCCGTTGGCGGGCGAACAGCTCGGTGAGTTGCTCGAGAGTGGTGTCCCGGGAAACGTCGAACGGGGTTTCGGTCGGCATGGCCGTGTCCTCACAACATTGTTTGATGACGGGCGGTTCCCGCCCGCGTGATGGGGGACGATAACAGATGCCATGCGGGAGCGAGAACACCGCTGAGGGACGTTGTGAACATCGGCTTAGCGCCGGCTCTCGCACCCGCCATGGCGCTCTCCGTTCAGGCACCGGTCGGTGTCGACGCCGCCGTGCAAATGGTCGTTACCGCTGCCCCCGTTGAGTTGGTCATCGCCCTTTTGACCATGGATCACGTCGTCTCCTTTTTCCCCGAAGAGGCGGTCATTGCCGGACCCGGCGTGGATCACGTCGTGCCCATCGCCGGCGCGCACCGTGTCATCCCCATCGCCGCCGTTGAGCGTGTCGTTGCCGGGTCCGCCGAGAATCGTGTCATGGCCCTTGCCGCCCGAGATCCAGTCGTGACCGCCGAACCCCGTAAGGGTGTCGTTGCCGTCGTAGCCCTTGATGATGTCGTCCCCCGGTGTTCCATTCAGCACATCATTGCCGGGCGTGCCGAGCAGGATCTTGCGCGTCATACCCGGAGCGCCGCCCAGATCGCTGAACGATACCGGTGCGAGCGCCGGGTTGAAGCAGGATCCGGCGAGGTTCGGTGTGGCGGGTGTCCATGGCATGTTCCAGGTCGTATCGGACGGAAAGGCGGTCGCCGCTGGACGTGGATTGGGGGACGGATCGGTCTGGAACCCAGCCGGCAGCTTGAAGGAGAAGCCAAAACAGCCGCCTGCCGGACAGTCCAGATCCCTTTCCGCCCAACTACAGACCGGCTTGTCGCCGGCCGCGGCGTTCCCCATGCACTGGGCATAGAGCGCCGGATCGTCCTGTTGCAGCTGTGCCGAGCACTCACAGGCGCTGCTGGCGCCGTTCCAGGAGCAGAAGCTCTGTGGCTGACAGCTTGCCGCACGGCCCGCATCGAACTGTGCCTGGAAGCTCGCGAGGTTCAGGGTCACCGTGAGTATGCCGGTGGCCGGATCGTAGCTTTGGCTCCACGTTTGCGGCCAGGGGCCGGGTGTGAAACTCAGGGGGGCCGTGGCGATACTGGCCCGTACCAATGACAGGTCGGTGGCCGGATCGAACCCGGATCCGACGTAGATCTGGTAGGTCTGTGCGGTGCTCGGCTTCGCATACAGGTTGAACACGTAATAGGTCTGCCCCGCCCCGAAAACGCTGAGACTGCTGATCGTCTCGGGACTGTTGAAGGCCCGCTGCGCGGTCGCGCCGACCGTGGTGTCGATGTAGTAGTTGCCGTTGTTGACCGTCAGATTGCTCCGCTGGTAAATGGCCGCGCCCATCATCCGAATGGCGGGCGCAGTCGTCTCGTCCCCTCGGAGCAGCTGCCGGTAGAGCGGTACGCCGAAGCATTGCGGTGTCGAGCACGCCGCGTCCCATTCGGCGCCGGATTGGCCGCAGGTCCCGTTCATCGCACAGCCGGGGTAGACCACGGTGGTCACATAGTCGTAGGGGCTGGTCTTGACGGTATCCTCGGAGGCGCACTCCGGTGTTTCCACCGGCGCCGCGAAGAATGGGTCCTTGTTGACCGACACGGTGTTGACGAGGCCGGTCAGCGAGCCGTCGTCGTCGTTGAGCACGGTCTGCCGGTCGACGTCGGTGAAGCCGGTGAACAGTGCGCTGTTCCAGGTGCAGTATTGCGCCTGTGTCGCCACGGGATCCGTGACGAAACTGTCCGGCCGGAACAGCGGCTCGATGACGAAGTGCCGGATGTCGACGTTGGCGAAGAACAGGTTGTCGGAGTGGAAGGCCGGCGGATAGTAGAAGCCGTTGGGCTGTTTCCAGCCGATGGCGGCGTTGGGCAGGTAACACTCGGCTCGCGCGCTGTCGAAAGGCATGCCTTGCACGCGGCCGTACATGGATTGGCTCGTGAAACAGGTTCCGCTACTGCCCGGCTGGCAGTCGTCGACGTCGACGGTATTGATGTCGAGGTAGGCGTTGGACTCCTGATAGGACGGCCCGTCGTAGATGTTGAACAAACGCTGGTTGACGGCAAAGGTGCTCAGCGGCAGCAGGAGCCCTTCGTCCTTGAGCAGACAGTGGCTGCCCGACGAGGAATCGCAGCGGAGTCCGCTAGCGCCGTTGACCGGGCCGGCCGCGGATGCAAAGGGGTTGTCGGGCTGCGTCTGGCCGATGAAGACGTTCTTCCGCGCGAGGGCCCAGTAGCCGCTGATGATCGAGGAGTGCGTGTAGTCGCCGCCGGTCACGAAGGTCATGCCGCCATTCTGGACGTCCGACAGGACGCCACCGATGGCCAGATACCACTGCGGACGCAGCCAGATTGCGGCGAAGTTGGTCTCGGTCCAATGGAAGGATGAGGTGTAGTGATCCAGCACCGTGACCATGCAGTTCGCGCTGGCGGCGCCGTCGGCGCAGATAGGTACCTGGCTGCAATCGGTCGTGTCGCCGTCGCAGCGCGTGGCAAACCGCCCACCGCCCTGGCTGACGATGGGGTAGTAGCCGCCGGCGGTAGGATCGCCGGCGTCGCCGGCCGGGACCGCTGGCGCCAGGGGATTGGTCACGGGCTGGATCGGATCGCTGTCCTCGCTGGCGGCGATGCCGGGACAGTTGGTGTTGCCGACGGTATTGAAGGACATCATGGCCGTCGAGCAGAAGTTCCCGGTAAAGCTTTTCAGCGGTGTCGTTCCCGCCCGGCCAAGGCCAGCCTGCATCGAGGCATAGGCTTCCCACTTCTGATTCCGCGAAGGACCGCTGATCGCTCCGGGCACCAGCCAGTAGCAGGTACCGCAGGTGCCGGCGCCGACCGCCATGTTGTACTGGAAGTCGTTCCAGCCGTTCATGATCCAGAACACGCTGGGGTGGTTGTAGTCCGACAGATAGGGAACGCTGTCGCTGCCCGCGGGCCCGCCTGCTCCGGCCAGTATCCCTGGTACCTGGCGCGGGTTCTGCGCATTGTCCACGGCGGCACGCGCGAAAACGCCGAGGTTTGCGTAGAAGCGGTTGTCGGTCTCGGTTCCGTCCTCGATGTAGTAGCCGTGACCGATGGACTTCCAGCCGACGTTGCGCGCCAGCGTGACGTTTTGGGTGGCGTGCACCGTGTACCAGCGCGTCATGGATTCATTGACCGAGCAGTCCTTGACGAAGGTCTGCGGCGGTGCTTCCCGCACCATGTGGAAGTGCACCGGGTAGTGTGCGATGCGGCCGCCTTGCCCGAGCTGGCGGAATTCGACGCCCTGGATCTGAAAGGACTGAACGCCCTGGCGCACGATCGTGTGTCCGCCATAGGCGTAGGGCGGGCTTGCCGTTTCCGCGGGAAAGGGCTGATTCAGTGCATCGCCCTCTGAGACGATACGAATACTGCGCGACAACAGCCCGACCGCTGCCCGCGTCTCGGCCTGCTGTATGTCCAGATTGAGCCGTGTCGGGACGGCAGCGAGGCGGTAGGTCTCACCGTTGTGCGGATACTGGACGCCTGCCTGCCCGGTGACCGCGTTGCTGAAGGTGAGGGTGGTCGTGCCACTGCCCGTGTCCGGGGCTGCGGTGGCGATGATCAGTTCCTCGGAGTGGCCCGGCAGGTAATCGGTGGTCGTGACGACGATGTGGTCGCCGGCGGCCCAGTCCACCAGTCGGTCGATGACGAGACGGGTGCTGCCGGGCTGCAGGGAACCGCTGAGCCGGCCCCAGCTCAGCCCGGAACTGGACGCGGTCGGGTTGGCCGGGTCTGCACTCTCCCCGCAGGCGGTCGCGTAGCAGGCACCCTTGCGACCGAACAGCTGGACGCTCGCCCCGTAAGAGGCGGCCAGCACCTTATGGCCAAAATGGGCAGGCACCGCCGCACTGCCGTCGTAGGGCAGCGACTCGTAGGCATAGAAGTAATCGACCGGCTGGTTGTCCGGGAAGCCAGGCAGCGGGACTTTCGTGCCGCCATTGGAGCTCCACGTGCTGGCAGGAGCGCCGCAGGTGCCGCCGGGCGACTGGCAAACCAGGCTCCGGGTTGCCGCGTCCGAGGCCGCGCCGTACAGGTGGATCGTCAGCGTGCCGCCGGCAGTGCCGATCGGCGCCGTTGGCGAACCGGCAACCAGGCTGCTGCCGTTTTCCACCAGTAGGCCGCTCGTCCAGAAATCGATCGCGGCGTCCTGGAAGGTGAGGCTGCCGCCGCCGTAAAGGTTGACGTTGCCGTACCGGTAGGTGCCCGCGGGCACCGTGCAGGGGCCGGTCACGAGCAGGTCCTCGCCGCTGCCGGCCGCCAAGTTCCCGCCGGCACAGGTTACGGTTGCTGCTTCCGCCCGGTCTGCCAGCCACGGAAGTCCGCCGATGCCCGCCGCGGCAAACAACAGTCCGACGAGAAAAAACCTTATCACGAACATTGATTTACTCCAGGTCGCGAGCTCATCTTTTAGCCGTACTCGTGCGGCAAGTCCAGTGCCGCCGTTGCATTGCGACCCGTCGCCGGGCGTTTCCCGTGCTTGCGGCGACCTCGCCAGATTCGTGCCCGGACTCGGGGGGAATGCATGGGCAGAAACCCACGCCAAGCGGCTAGGGCGGCTTCCATCGTCGCGTGTGGGCGAGTAGGGGCGGTCATACCGGCGACGTGGTGTGCCCCGAGAACCCCGCGTGTTTCGCTTCGGCTGCTGGAGACGGTTGCGGTTGGGGTGGGAGCGGGCCGGGAGGGCGGGACCGTCTGCGGGAGGGAACTCGCAGCCGAGCCTACAGGGACGGATTCACGGCGAGTCTCGGCCTCCCCGACCGCTCCCGCCAGGGGGGCGTGAACAGTCACGCGCGCCCTTAGGGCCCTGGCGACTCAGCCAGCGGCTGCCGTCGGAGGGTACCCGAGCGCTGCGATCAGCGGGTCGAGCTTCGGGCCGATCGCTGCGAAGTGCTCGCGGTAGTGCTGCCAGCGTCCGACGGCCGAGGTGTAGACCGGCTTGGTCACATCGGCAAAGCTGGGCGTCGCGATGTACTTGCCGCGCGCCCGCTCGTGAAAGCGGCTGACCTCGGGGCACCATTCGAGGCCGAGGAATTCGAACACGCGTCGATACTGAGTGTCGAAGCCCGCCACCGCGTCTTCGTAGCGCAACTCCAGATAGGGGATGGTCAGACGCTCGCGGATCGCGAGCCAGAAGCCCATGACGGCCGAGTAGAATTCCGCGGCCTTCTCCCATGACAGGAGTTGCACCGTGACCGCAGACAGGCCGAAAGACTGCATGAAGCAACTCAGCAGCACGTCCCGGGGGTCGCGCAGCGCAAAGATCACCTTGGCCTCCGGGAAGACGGCGTTGATCAGTCCCACATCGATGCAGTTCATCGCGTTCTTGTCGACATAGGTGTGCTGCAAGGCGTCGGCGCCCTGTTCTTCCTCGACGCGGCGCCAGTAGAAGCGACGTAGATGACCGATTCCCTCGGTACCGAGCGTTTCCAACTTGCCGCCGACGTCATGTCCCGGACCGGCCATCCGCGTCAGTTCTTCGCTCAGTTCGAACAGAATGTCCGTTTCGTCGCCGGTGACGACGGCAGGGTGAGTCGCGAGTACCTGTTCCGTCAGCGTCGTGCCCGAACGCAGGAAGCCTACCAGAAAGACCGGAGCGGGGAGGCCATCGTCCGTGACCCGTTTCCCGCAATCTTTGAGATAGTCGTGGCTGAAGCGACCCATGTTGGCCGCCAGTCGTTCGAGGGCCAGCGAGTGATCGATCTTTCGGGCCTGGGGACTCAGTTGTTCAAGATGGCGCGCTTCGGCGAAGGCTTCAAAGGCAGCGTCGTAGCGACCGAGCCGATCCAGCGCACGCCCACGTTCGAGGTAGGCGCGTGATCGGACCTCGGGATCCTGGGCGCTGGTCAGCACCGATTCGAAGAGTCGCTCCGCGGCTTCGGCATCGCCCCGGCGCGAAGTGAGTTGACCGAGCAGGATGGCCGAGTTCGGCTCGTCCGGGGCCAGTTGGTGTGCCTTGGCCGCCGCGTTGTATGCAGACTCGTCGCGGTGCATACGATCCAGCGAAAGGGCGAGCGTGTGATGTGCGGCGGCATTGCGGGGTGCGTGGACGGTGGCGAGTTGAGCCAGCCGTCCCGCCGTCTCGGCTTCGCCCCAGAACTGAAGCTGGCTTGCCAGATCGATCAGGGGGTTGACGGGGTCGCGGCGCTTGGTCGTCGTCAGCAGTCGCTCGCCGGCCTTGCGGAGCCAGTCGAGCCCTTCGCGCTTGCGCCGCATCCAGCACAGGCACTGGCCGAGTTCGGCCAGCGCGAACGCGTCCTTCGGGCGCAGGCTCAGGGCTTCCCGGAACAGGGCTTCAGCGGCGTCCCAGTCGCCGACGCTGGCACGTCGCCGCGCACTGGCGAGGAGTGTCTGGAAATCGGCGCTGAGCGCGGCAAAGCCGCTCGGCCCTGGCGCCGTTGCACAGCAGTGCTTGAATTTCTTCCCGCTGCCGCAGGGGCAGGGGTCGTTGCGGCCCGGGCGGGCCGTCGCGTCAGTCATCGGCAGTGAGACGAGGAGGGCGGAGGAGGCCCCGCCACGCAGGGCGGCAGCCTCAAGGTCCGAATAGGGGCCGGCTAGACCCGATGCAGGCCATCGCGGCCAGTCAACGCAACGACCGCGCTGCGAAGGCCCTGCAGGCGAGCGGTTCCTATCAGGGCGAGATACCGCTGTTGGCCAGCGGCAGTCTCTGGACATTCAACTTGAAATTCTTCGCACCAGGGGTGCCGCAGGTCTGGTTGTTGCAACTGCCTCCAACCGCGAGCAGATATTGGCCCGCCGGGAGTGTTCGGGCGAATGCGGCGTAGCCGGTCGCTCTGCGCGACATGTTCGACGTGCCGGCACCGACGCTATTCCCGTTGCCATTGGTGAAATTGTTGCCGCCGTTGACGTAGCCCATGAAGGCCCTGGTTCCGTCAGTGCCCGGCGGTTGCGGCTGCAGGAAGGCGCTATCGCCACCGAAACTGACCTGATTGTACTGATGCGACAGATGGTTGCTGCCGATGAACGAGCCGGTGGTTTGCCACACCGTGAACGCGGGCTTCATGCCCACATCGCTGGAGGTCATCGTGATCTGTACACTGCTTTGTGTGGACACTCTGAAGGTATACCACTTGGAGTTGTGCACCCAACCCAGGTTCGGAACGATACCGTTCCAGCCGTCCCAGGCATATTGCGGCACGGTGTCGGTCCTGAACAGGCCGGCAGCGCCCAAGGTACCCAGATCGGCAGTGACCTGCAGTGCACTGGCGGAGCCGCTGGCGACGGCCAGCGCCGATCCGGTCAGGAGAGTGGCAATCGATTTGCGAAGGCGGTTAGTCATCAGTTTCAGTCCATCAGTTAAGTTTGGTTTGGTGGCCCGGCACGAGAACCGGGATGCCCGGTGTCGGAGTTCGAGCAGCGGTCGGGAGGTCTTGCCGACGCCATGCCGCTACCGCTCGGGCTTCGGCGCGATGCATTCACCGCGCACGATGATCAAGTTAAAGCAAAAAAAGGGCCATCACGAAAGCCTTATACGCTGGGCGTGGTGTGGAAAAGGCTCGGGCCGGGTGTGGGATTTGCCACACCCGGTGAGGCTTTTGCCGGATACCAGCGTTGCGCCGTCATTCCGGCACGGCTTCCAGAATCTCCTTGAAGGTCTTCAGCGGTGTAGCCATGCCCGCCGCGCCGACCGCTGGGACCACGAGGCGCATGTCCCTGGCCAGTGAGGTGTTGGTAGCACTGCCCTCGGTCGTTTTTTGGTCGCCCGGATGGCCGTGGGGCACGATGAGCTGAGGATGGTCGAACGGCGCGCGCTCGTAGAGCACCCGCTCGTCAGTCAGGGTCTTCAGGAAGGCGATGATGGCCTGCCGGTCTTCCTCGTTGGCTCCGAAAGCAAACATGAAGTTCTGATCGATTTCCGGGTTGCCCTTGCCCTGGAAGTACTGGAAGTTTCCGCCTCGCATGTAATGATCCACGACCTGGTCGAGCGTGCTCATGCCGCCGTCGTGCATGAACGGCCCGGTTAGTTCGATGTTGTACAGCTGAGGCACCTTGAACATGTGGCCGGAAGGCGCGAGCTTGGTGTTCTCCGGGTCGGCAATCAGGCCGGCGACGACCTCCGGCTTCGGTACGAACGACAGGTCGACGCCGAAATCGTTGGTCGGGCAGCCAGCGGTGCCGGCCGGGTCGGCGATCAGACTGCCCTTGCCGAACATTCTCTCGGTGAAATAACCGAAGAGGTTGGCCGAATTGAACGCGATCTCGCAGGCTCGAACCAGCGGCAGCGGCTCTCCGTTGCCCTCCGGCGCGCTCGGATCCGCGAGGCGCTCGAGGTAGAGGGGAGCGAAGGCCAGCGGCTGACCGAAGGCGTTGTTGGCCGCCAGGCCGGGGTCGTGTGCCGTGGGTACCGCGCCGTTGTTCAGATAGCCTTCGTCCGTCATGCGGTAACGGAAGTCGCCGGTGAACTGGCGCTTGACCATCGTGCGAACCGTTGACGTCCCGTCCTTGCGCAGCGTGATGCGATTCGTCGCCGAGCTGAACAGCGGACCGCTGTGGCAGAAAATGCAGTGCGCCTCGTTGAAGAGATCCAGACCCTTGAGCTCAGTCGCGGTCAGAACTCCGTTTTCGTCATAAAAGCCATGGGCCCCGAGCTGGATATTGGAGCGGTCGAAGCGGGTGTCGTCCGAGATCAGGGTTTCCGTATACAGCTGGACGGCGATTCCGAAGAAGAATGCGAAGTTGGCCTCGGCCTGGTTGAAGCTTTCGCTGGAATAGCTGGGGGTGCCCAGGCGCTTGTTGCGGCCGACCGACCAGTATCGTTCGTCAAATGCCTGCTGGATCAGATCACGATAGGTGGTGCTCAAGCCCTTGCCGCTGGTGTCGCGATAAGGACCCAGCACGCTGTCCGTTCGCGCGACGCGCTGCGCTGCGAGCGGCTGGCGGCGCAGCAGCTTCCTGCCGATGTCCGGCCAGGTGCGGCCTTTGCACGACATCTCCAGCTCACTGAGGGCCGGCCCCGTCGCCAGCGAAGCCATCGACGCGTTGGCCAATGCGATCTTGACGCGCCGCAGTCCGGTCGGTCGGGCGACCCAGATGCGGGCATTGGGGTCGTTCTGACCCCAGATCGAAGCGCCATTGAAGTGGTAGCTCGCCCGCCCATCCCAGAAGTTACGGTCGAACAGGACTGCATTGATGACGGTAGGTGCGTTGCGCGGCTCAACTCGACGGGTGTGAATGTCGCCAACACGGAAGGTGCGGTCAAGGTTTTCCCCGGTGTACGGCGTGCACTCGTCGCGGGCGGAGCCGCGCGGCTTGACGGCGACGAAGTTGCCGGAGAACGTGCCGGATGATGCCACGACATTGTGGCTGGCGGCGTCGGCATCCAGTTCGCCCTTGGCCGGGTCGTGCAGCGGAAAATCGCTGCTATGCAACTGATAGTTCGACAGGTTGCGGCCGCGCGGATCATTCGGGTCATAGGCATTGCGAGCGGTCGCGCTCGCCGGTGTAAAGGCTTGGCTCGGGCCGAACTGGTTCTTGGTGCGGGCATCCGCACCCGCGTGAAAATGGCAGCTGGCACAGGCGATGCCATCGCTGCCGACGGCCATGTCCCAGAAGAGCGCCTTGCCGAGCACGATCGCCTTGTCCTTGTTGACGATGATGGGCCGCTTTCCGTCCAGCAAGCCCGGTACCGGTGGCACCCTCAAATCCTTCAGGGAAGGAGGGATCGATCCGGTGTGGGCACTGGCGAGGGGGATCCACACCAAGGCCACGAAGATGGCCGTCAACTGGCGCAAAGCGCTGATCTTCCGTGGTTGCCGTATCTGAAATGCTGTTTCCTGGCGCAGGCCTTGCTGCCGCGCTCGTGCGTTCTCTTGTGGTTTCATCATCTCTCTCGTATCCAATTCGGCTGCACTCTCCGGATACCGGGACAGTGTCAGCGCGGTCGCAACCGCAATTTCCCTGCGAGTCGTTCCCTTCGTCGTCGTTGGTCTGGTTCTTTTTCCCGCCGAGGCTCGCTCGGGGCCCGGCCGCGCGGCCGGTGGCTCAGCGCTGGCGCCGAGTTTCGTCTCCACGCCGCGGACCTAAGGGTAAGAGCACAAGCCGCGTGTCGGCCAGCGCGAAGCAAGAAGTATGCGGATTCTCTGATATCGCTATGAAACAAGCGCCTGGATGATGAGGGTGCTGCCGAGTCTCGTCAGCAAGCGGTCCAGGTGTGGCAAATGCCGCAGTGGGGGCGAGCCCAGGGAGCTAGCGTGCGGTCGCGTGCGGAGCCATCGACGCGCGTTGTCACGGCGCCGTCGAGGCGATCCGGAAGGGTTTGACGGGCTGGGGTATGGTCATGTGGCGCGGGGGGTGGCCCACGCCACGCGCTGCCAACGGATTCACTCGGCCGAAGGGGATCGGAAGGAATCGATCAGCAGCATGGCGATACCGACCGTAATGGCCGAGTCGGCGACATTGAAGGCTGGCCAGTGCCATTGGCCGTAGAAGACGTCGAGGAAGTCGATCACGTAGCCAAAGATCACGCGGTCGATCAGGTTGCCGACGGCGCCGCCGAGTACCAGCGACCAGGCGGCCGCTTCCCACCGCCGGCCCTGCGGCAGGCGAAACAGCCAGTAGGTGATGCCCAGGCTGAACGTCACCGACAGCGCGACGAAAAACCAGCGTTGCCAGCCGCCGGCATCGCTCAGGAAGCTGAATGCGGCACCCTGATTGCGGAGGTAGGTCAGTTGAAAAAAAGGGAGTAGCTCGATGGTCTGATAAACGTGCATCGAGTGGTCGACGATCCATTTCGTCGCCTGATCGAGCGCGAGCACGAGCAGCGACAGCCAAAGCCAGTATGCCATCGTGGTGGTTCGGCTCGTCAGGCGTAGTGGCGGATCTCGCCGGCCCCGGCGACGTTCTCGACGCAGCGTCCGCACAACTCGGGGTGATCCGGATGGGTGCCGATGTCATGGCGATGGTGCCAGCAGCGCACGCATTTCGCATGCTCGGATTTCTTGAGGTTCAGTTCCAGCCCCGGAACGTCCGTCGGCAGGCGGGGTGAAGATTCAGTTGCCGAGTCCGGGATCACCGAGGCGTAGGATGTCAGCAGCAGGAAGCGCAATTCGTCACCGAGTCGGGAGAGCCGTTCGAAGCCCGGTGCGTCGACGATACATTCGACCTCGGCATCGAGCGACGAGCCGATTTCGCCGCGGACGCGCAGAATTTCCAACTCCTTGCTGACCGCTTCGCGGACCCGCAGCACGAACTCCCAGAAGTCGGCATTCATGCCGCTGTCCGGATCGAGCGGGTACAGTCCTTCGTACCAGGTTTCCAGGAAGACCGACGGGCCGCGCTCCCCAGGCAGATGCCGCCAGATCTCGTCGGCCGTGAAGCTCGTGATCGGCGCGAGCCAACGCGTCAGCGCCTCGGCAATGTGAAACATCGCGGTCTGCGCCGAACGGCGCGCGACACTGTCCGCCCGGCAGGTGTACTGGCGGTCCTTGAGTACGTCCAGGTAGAAGCTGCCGAGGTCGATCGAGCAGAAGGTGTGCGCCTTCTGGTACACGAGGTGGAACTGGAAGCTTTCGTAGGCCGCGATGATTTCGCCCTGCAGTTGCAGCGTCCGGTCGATCGCCCAGCGGTCCAGCGCCAGCAACTGGTCCGGTGGCAGCAGGTCGCGCGCCGGATCGAAGCCGTTCAGGTTCGAGAGCAGATAGCGCGCGGTATTGCGCAGCCGGCGGTAGACGTCGGAGGTGCGCTTCAGGATTTCGTCGGAGACGTTCATCTCTCCGCGGTAGTCCGTGGCGGCGACCCACAGGCGCAGGACGTCGGCGCCCAGGTTCTGGACGACCTTCTGGGGCGCGACGACGTTGCCTTTCGACTTCGACATCTTCTTGCCCTCGGCGTCGACCGTGAAGCCGTGGGTCAGCACCGCCCGGAATGGAGCGGAGCCGCTCATGGCGACCGAGGATACCAGCGAGGATTGGAACCAGCCGCGGTGCTGGTCCGAGCCTTCCAGATACAGGTCGGCCGGGAAGCCGAGTTCGGGTTGCTGTTCGAGCACGCAATAGTGCGTGACGCCCGAGTCGAACCAGACATCGAGCGTATCCTTGACCTTGTCGTAGTCGGCCGCATCGCCGCCGATCAGTTCGGCCGGGTCGAGCGCGAACCAGGCATCGATGCCTTCGGCCTCGACGCGCTGTGCGACGCGCTCGATCAGCGCCGGTGTGTCGGGATGGAGTTCGCCGGTGTGCTTGTGCACGAACAACGGGATGGGCACGCCCCAGGTTCGCTGGCGCGAGATGCACCAGTCCGGCCGGTTCGCCACCATACCTTCGATCCGGGACTGGCCCCAGTCGGGGATCCATTCGACCTCGCTGATCGCCCGGAGCGCGTCCGCGCGCAGCCCCTGCTTGTCCATTGCGATGAACCACTGCGGCGTGGCCCGGAAGATCACCGGCGTCTTGTGCCGCCAGCAGTGCGGGTAGCTGTGCTCGATGCGTTCCTCGCGGACCAGTGCGCCGCGCGCTTTCAGAATCTCGAGCACGTGGTCGTTGGCGTTCAGCACGTGTTCGCCGGCGAAGAACTCGGTGCCGGGCACGAAGCGGCCGTCGTTGCCGACCGGATTGTCGACTTCCAGGCCGTAGCGCTGGCCGACGACGAAGTCTTCCTGGCCGTGGCCGGGCGCAGTGTGGACGGCCCCGGTGCCCGCTTCCAGCGTGACGTGCTCGCCGAGGATGATCGGCACCTCGCGCGCATAGAACGGGTGCTGCAGCGCCGTACCTTCCAGGGCTGATCCCTTGCAGTAGCCGATGACGCGGTAGGCATCGCAACCGTAGCGCACCATGGTGTCCTTCATCAGCGCTTCGGCCAGCACGAGGCGCTCCGGAACGTCCTCGCGCTGGACCAGCACGTAGTCGAAGTCTGCATGCATCGCGACCGCCCGATTGGCCGGCAGTGTCCACGGGGTCGTGGTCCAGATCACTACTGCCAGCGGGCCGTCGCCATGGTGTTGTGGGACGGAGTGGAAGCGGACCAGGAAATCGGCCGGATCGAGCACCTGGAAGCGGACGTCGATGGCCGTGGAGCGCTTGTTTTCATATTCGACCTCGGCTTCCGCCAGTGCCGAGCCGCAGTCGGTACACCAATGGACCGGTTTGGCGCCTTTGGTCAGATGGCCGCGTCCCGCGATCTTGCCCAGTGCCCGGATGATGTTGGCCTCGAACGTGAAGTCCATCGTCAGGTAAGGGCGCTGCCAGTCACCGAACACGCCGAGACGGATGAAGTCGGTGCGCTGGGTGTCGACCTGTTCGGCCGCATAGGCGCGGCAGGCGGCGCGGAATGCCGCCGGCTCGACCTTGACGCCGGCCTTGCCGATCTTCTTCTCGACCTGCAGTTCGATCGGGAGCCCATGGCAGTCCCAGCCGGGGACGTAGGGCGCGTCGAAGCCGCTAAGGGTCTTGCTCTTGACGATGATGTCCTTGAGCACCTTGTTGACGGCATGGCCGATATGAATCGCGCCGTTCGCGTACGGCGGGCCGTCGTGCAGCACGAACTTCGGACGCCCTTCGAACTGCTGCCGAATCGCGGCGTACAGGTCCTGGTCGGACCAGCGCTGCAGTTGCTCGGGTTCGCGCTGCGCCAGATTGGCCTTCATCGGGAAGGCGGTCTGGGGGAGATTCAGTGTGCTCTTGTAGTCCATGCTGGTGATGCCATGTCGACGACCTCAGGCCCGGGGCGTGCCGAGGAAATCCCGAGCCGCCGCGACGTCGCGCCCGATCTGGGCTTGCAGCGCGGCGAGATCGGCGAACTTGCGCTCGTCCCGTAGTTTGCGATGAAAAAGAACCTCCACGCGGCGGCCGTACAAATCACCGTGGAAGTCGAGCAGATGGGTCTCCAGCAGCAGCTTGGGAATACCCTGGACGGTGGGTCGGATGCCGATGTTGGCCACGCCCGGCAGGGGCGCTTGTTCCAAGCCCCGCATTGTAACGGCAAAAACGCCCTCTAGAGGAGCGTTTTTCCGCGCCATCCCGATGTTCGCGGTCGGGAAGCCTATCGTCCGCCCGCGCTGGTCCCCGGGCAGGATGCGGCCGCAGATCGAATACGGACGCCCCAGCATTTTTGCGGCGGCCTCCAGATCCCCGTCGGCCAGAAGCTGGCGCACCAGCGTGCTGCTGACACGGTCGCCGTCGACGCGTATCGAGGCGGTGTCGCGGACCTCGAAGCCATGGGCGTCGCCGGCCGCCGCCAGCGTTCGGAAATCGCCGCTTCGGGCCTTGCCGAACCGAAAGTCGTCGCCGACGACCAGGAGCTTCGCATGCAGATGGTCGACCAGAACACGCTGTATAAAGGTTTCGGGCGCCTGATCGGCAAAAGCACGGTCGAAGCGCAGCAACTGGATGAAGTCGACCGGCAGCCTGCCAAACTGTATCGCCTTTTCCCGCAGCCGAGTCAGTCGCGATGGTGCCCGGTCCGGCATGAAGAACTCCAGCGGCTGCGGCTCGAAAACGATCACGACGACCGGTAGGCCGCGCGCCCGTCCCTCCGCGGCCAGTGCCTCGATCATGCGCTGGTGCCCCACGTGCACCCCATCGAAATTGCCGATCGTGACGACGCTGCCCTGGCGCAGCGCGTCGTTGGAACGCAGGTCGTTGATCAGGCGCATGGGGGCGTGCTGCCAGGCGAAACGGTCGGGTGGAACTGTAAGTGGCGCGGGCGCAGCCCCAGTCCCCACAGGCAGCTTGCATAGGCGATCATGCCGGCCGCAACCAGCACTCCGAGATGCGCCAGGCGCTCTCCCGCGCGCCAGTCGCGCCATTCGGCGAGATCGGGGTTGAGAACGGTCAGCAGCACCCCCATCACGATGCAGGCGGTCAAGGTTTGTAGCAACAACCGGCCCCAGCCGGCCGGCGGGCGATAAATCTCCAGCCGGACCAGCTCCCGCAGCAGCAACGCAGAGTTGAGCAGGCCCGCAAGGCTGGTTCCAAGGCCCAGTGCGGCATGCCCCCAGCCGAGCGGTGCGGCGGCATAAGCCAGCGCGGCGCTGGTAAGCAGGTTGACGCCGATCGCGATGACACCGAACCGGAAGGGCGTGCGGTAGTCATGGCGGGCGGTAAAGCCGGACAGCAATACCCGCGCGGCGATGTAGCCGGTAATGCCCAGCGAGTAGGTGGCGAGGCTGCGGCTGGTCATCTCGACGTCGTGGAGGCTGAACTGGTCATACTGAAACAGCGAAAAGAGCAGCGGTTTGGCGCAGATCACCAGTCCGATCGTTGCGGGTACGGCTACCAGCAATACGACGCGGAGCGCCCAGTCCAGCGAGGCCGAGAAAGCGTGCGCATTGGCCGCGGCGTGGCTTTGCGACAATTGGGGCAGCATCACGGTGCCGATGGCAACGCCGAGCAGGCCGACCGGAAACTCGACCAGACGATCCGAGTAGTAGAGCCAGGACACGCTGCCGGACACCAGGAACGATCCGGCGAGCGTGTTCAGCAGCACGTTGATCTGCGTCACGGACGTGCTCAGGACAGTCGGGCCGATCTGCTTCAACATGCGGACGACTTCAGGGTCGCCGAAACCCCAGCGCGGCCGCGGCAACAAGCCAGCCCGATACAAGGCGGGGACCTGGAACAGCAGTTGGAGCAGCCCGGCGATTGTGACGCTCCAAGCGAGCGCATGGATCGGCTGCTCGACATGGGTCGCGACCGCGATCGCTGCGGTGATCATGGTCAGGTTGAGGATCGCCGGCGTGATCGCCGGAATCGCGAAATGACCGAAGGTGTTCAGGATCGCGGCGCCGAAAGCGGCCATCGTGATCAGTCCGAGATAGGGCAGCGTGATACGCACCGTCTCGGTACTCAGCGAGAACAGCGGTGCGTCGCGCAGGAATCCCGGCGCGAACAGCAAAACCAGTGCCGGGGCGGCGACGATGCCAGCGGCCGTGACACCCAGGGCCAAGCCTGCCAGCGCGCCTGCGGTATGGTCGAGGAAAAGCTTCAGGGTAGTCGGCGAGCCAGCGTCCTTATAACGTGTCAGGACCGGCACGAAGGCCTGCGAGAACGAGCCTTCGGAGAACAGGCGGCGCAGGAAGTTCGGAATCCGGAAGGCGATGAAAAACGCGTCGGTGGCCGCATCGGCCCCGAAATAGGCGGCAATGACCGCGTCCCTGATGAAGCCGAGGATACGTGAGACGAGCGTCAACAGCGCGACGACGGCAGTCGACTTGAGGATGGCTTTGGTCAGGGAACTGTCCGGCGGCGTGTGTGGTCAGCAGAACAGTATAACAAACAAATGACTGGCGCCGCGCGGCAGTGACTGCTGCAGCCGCGGCCGAAGTGCTTGGATCGGAGTGTCGTGAATTGGTCCTTGTCATTTGTGTCTACCGACGCTCCCTGATAGACTCTGAAAATTTAATGCCACCGGGTTACCGATGAACTTAGAACAGCAACAGTCTCAGCTCAAGGAACTCATTGCCAAGGGAAAGATGCAGGGCTACCTGACCTATTCCGAGGTCAACGATCACCTGCCGAGCGATGTCGTAGATGCTGAGCAGATGGAAGACATCATCTGCATGATCAACGACATGGGGATCGAGGTTCACGAGGACGTCCCGGACCCGGATCTGATCCCCGAGGCGGCGGTCGTCACGGAGGAAGATGAGGAAGAAGCCGCCGAAGCAGCGGCCGCGCTGGCCTCCTCGGTCGACAGCGAACTGGGCCGTACGACGGATCCGGTACGCATGTACATGCGCGAAATGGGAACCGTCGAATTGCTGACCCGCGAAGGCGAACTGAGCATCGCCAAGCGCATCGAGGAAGGCATCAATCAGGCCGCGCGGGAACTCGTGCGTTTCCCGGCATCGGCCGATCATTTCCTGAAGGCCTTCGACGAGGTCGAGCGGGGTGAACTCCGCCTGTCGGACCTGATTTCGGACTTCTTCGAGCCCAACGAACCGGAGGCGGCCGTCGTCCTCGACGAAGAGTCGGATGCGGACTTGCTCGAAGAAGCCGATACGGGCCCCGATCCGGAAGTCGTCAAGGAAAAGCTCGAGATCTTCCGGAAGCGGGCCAAGGTGGCCATGAGCACGCATCAGAAACACGGTTTCGGGGACGAGAAGACGCAGAAGGCGTTCGATGCACTGGCCGAAACTTTCATGGAATTCAAGAAGACGCCGCAATTCTTCCGGGAATTGACGGACATCCTCCATGGCGTGGTCGTGCGCATCCGCGAACAGGAGCGCATCATCCACGATTTGTGCGTGACGCGGTCGCGCATGCCCCGCGCCGAGTTTCTGGCCAGTTTCCAGAAGAGTGAAGCCGATCCAGCCTGGATTGACGGCCTGATCGCGGCGGGGAAGGGCTACAGCGAAGCGCTAAAGACCCACGCCGAGGACATCAAGCGCGCACAGAGCAAGCTGCAGCAGATCGAGAAGGAAAGCCGGCTCAGCATCGCCGACATCAAGGAAATCAATCGTCGCGTCGCGATCGGTGAGAATCAGGCACGCTTCGCCAAGAAGGAAATGATCGAGGCCAACCTGCGCCTCGTGATCTCGATCGCCAAGAAGTACACGAACCGTGGTCTGCAGTTCCTGGATCTGATCCAGGAGGGCAACATCGGCCTGATGAAGGCCGTCGACAAGTTTGAGTACCGCCGTGGCTACAAGTTTTCGACCTACGCCACGTGGTGGATTCGCCAGGCCATCACGCGCTCGATTGCCGATCAGGCCCGCACCATTCGTATCCCGGTGCACATGATCGAAACGATCAACAAGCTGAACCGGATTTCCCGCCAGATGCTGCAGGAGATGGGCCGCGAGCCTACGCCGGACGAACTGGCCGGCCGCATGGAAATGCCGGAGGACAAGGTCCGGAAGGTGCTGAAGATCGCCAAGGAACCGATCTCGATGGAAACCCCAATCGGCGACGACGAGGATTCGCATCTCGGTGACTTCATCGAAGATTCCCGCGTCATGTCGCCGATCGAACATGCGACCGTCGCCAGCTTGCGGGAGACGATCCAGCAGGTGCTGGCCGGCCTGACCGCGCGGGAAGCGAAAGTGTTGCGGATGCGCTTCGGCATCGACATGAATACCGACCACACCCTCGAGGAAGTCGGCAAGCAGTTCGATGTCACGCGCGAGCGGATTCGTCAGATAGAAGCTAAAGCTCTGCGCAAGTTGCGCCACCCATCGCGGTCGGAGCAAATGCGCAGCTTTCTCGACACCGAATAGACATCGACACCAGACCGCTTCCGCGGGAGCCGGGCTGTCCGGCCCCTCCCGCGGAGCAACCGGGAACGGGTAAACTACCCACCATCTCGGGCCCTTAGCTCAGTTGGTTAGAGCAGGGGACTCATAATCCCTTGGTCCAAGGTTCAAGTCCTTGAGGGCCCACCAATAAAAGCAAAAACTTACGACGTGATGCCCGGAGCGGAAAAATTCCGGGGTCACGCCGGGGTCACTCCGTGGAGGAAGTCGGGGTCACCGTAGCTCCTTTGCTGGCTTCGTGCTGGCGTCCGCCAGTGCATGAAAAAGCCCGCACATGGCGGGTTGCTTCGCGGCTCTTTGAGCATTCCACTCTAAGCGGTCGCGCCCCGATGCGCCCTTCCGCGCCCCACACATATCCCCACGTGAAAGCCTGCGCGCCGCTACGGGCCTTACAGGGGCCTTCCTATGGGCTAAGTCCTTGCGGTCACCGTTCTCGATGTGTGTGGCCGGTAGCGAGAACCAAATAGAATGACCGCGATCTAAAAAATCTGGAACGTTTTTGTTACCATCAGGTCTGCTGACCGGCTCGGCTTAGGTTCTGCGCCATGTCAATCAAAATGACCAAAGCACAAGACTACCTTGACTGTTACTGGGATGGGCGCCTGCCCGTAGAACCCAGAGATATCGCAAGTGCTGCAGGCGTGCGCGTGATTGCCGATGGCACACTGGCAAACGACCGCATCTCTGGACGGTACGAAGTAGAGGGTGGAGTGCCGACGATCCGGTATAACGAAATCGAACCTTGTGTGCGGCAACGGTTTACGATTGCGCATGAACTGGGTCACCATGCGGGCGGGCATGGCTTGTCATACCGCGACCCAGCGGCGAACTTTTCCTCGCAAACTCGTTTTCCGGACGAAGTCGCCGCCAACCGCTTTGCTGCCGAGCTCCTAATGCCCGCAGATGCCGTGCGAGCGAAAATTCGCGCCATCAGCAAGCCCACGCTAGCGGCCTTGGCTGATTGCTTTGGCGTGTCGCAGGCGGCGATGCAGTATCGGTTGATCAACATGGGACTGCTCCGTGGTTGACAGCGACCCGAGCGATCTTTCCGCCGGTACCTTGCCCGCAAAGCAAGGCGAATCTGTCAATATCCGGCTGCAACTGGATCGCCAACGGTTGCAGCACCGAAGTTGGTTGTTCATCACTGGCGTGACGGCTTCCTTAGCCCTGCTCGCAGTCTATCTGTGTTTCGCTTGCCGCATCATCGCGAACGTCTTGTCAGCCAACTTCACCATCGGCTGGCCCGCTTTCGCACTTGGTTCCATCACGCTCGCATCTAGCGTTGCGCTGTTGTTGGGGCTCGCCCGCTACACGTTTCAAACAGCCCCCCCTCCTCCGCACGAAACACCAGACCCAGAAATCCCACAGGTAAATTGCTTTCGAGAAGCCATGGAATTGGTTAAGGCGCTTAACGGCAATACGTCACCAAACTGACTTACCAATTAACGGTCCGGCGGGCCGACATCACGGGCATAGCCATGACACTCAAGCAGGTTGATGATCGTCTGGTTCGCGTCGATGCTGCCGTCAAGTTCCAGTTACCGCCTGAGCTGCGCCTCGATGCGTTCTTCCTTCACCATTAGATCGCGCTTGAGTCGCTCGATTTCACGCACCGAAACATCTTCGCCAGCCTCAAGCCAGGCCCGAACCTCAGCCTTCACGTCGGCATCCGCACCGAACAACGCAATGCGAGAGGCGGGGCTCGGTCGCATTTTGCGACTGAACCACCAAAAACCCTCTCCGACCTTGGCATCAGCAAAACCCAATCATCCCGTTGGCAGGCTCTAGCGAAGGTTCCGGAGCATGAGTTCGAAGACATTCTCCGCGACCCCCAACGAAACCCACCACCAGCCGCATCATCGCCAAGACACCCGAACATCGCATTGCCGGGCCTATCTGCGCGCCGTGGAATGGCCGTATATGGCAACAATCGGACCCGGTACGATCAGCAGTGAGCGCGTATGCTTATGCATTCATTTCGCTGTTTCTTAGCGTAATATCCCGGCATGGTGTCTGCTTAGTTTGATGATAATCAGCGTGGCATATTATATGCGTATGATGCATATCTGAGTTTCGAGTCGCCACGTCACCGCCGATCACTGGGCGCTGCGATGCAGGACACCAGCCCCCGGCAGATGATGCGCCCCGCCCCCGGCACCCACCCCGATTGGCGACGTAAACCCTATTTCTGATACTGCTACAAATTTTCAGGCCGTAAATGTCAGTCTCCCGCGCCCGCTGGTCCACGCCGAAAGGCTTACATCGCATGATTGGGTGATGTTCCCCCGTTTGTCGATCCGGTAGCGTACCGTCTGAACTCCCCGGCGTTACGCGGGGCAACCGATTCAACGAGGGGCCCGGCGGGCTTTCGTTGGAGAGTACGGGTGCCGGGCCCAACAATCGCTTTCGCTTGATGACCTTCTCAAGGCTATTCCTACTCGCTGCCGTCGGTTGCCTGTTCGCCTGCAAGGGGCCTTTTCGGGTACCCGGCCTGTCGTTCTCATTTCCTGAGAGCGCGCCCGGTTTCGTTTCCACCGTGCATGTTCCGGATACGCTGTCCCTGGTTCCGTCAGTTGACCGACGTCGCGCACACTTGGGCGAGGATGTCGCAGGTACAGGGTGGGACGCATGCGAAGCGGACACCTTACCCGACGGTGCGGTGCCGAAGTTGGTGGACCAGCGCTTGTCTCAGGCGATCGAAGCAAGCGGGCTGTTTACTCGGGTGTCCCGCAACGATCAATCGGCCATCTGGTCACTTGCGCCGGAAGTCACGGTGTTCTGTTCGCAGACTCGCGGGTTCATCGGCAGAAGGGTGGCGGGGCTTGTCGGGCTCAGCTTCATCCTTCGCAAAAGCGGAAAGGTCGTCTGGCATGAGGAGTTTCAGCGCGTCGTCACCGATGCTGATCCTGAGTATTCAGGCGATTTCGTGACAACAGTTGAACAGGCCATGAGGCGCACCATGGCCGACGCCCTGCGCGTCGTGCTTCGTGATGCTTTGGGGGGCATGTCTCAGTCTCTGAGAAAGGAATATTAATCCTATGAGGACGGGTGTGATAGATACTTTTTGTGAACCTTCATCGCGGCTGATTATAATAATTTCCAGATTTTTCCTTGTACTATCAATTGGCCTTACTTCATCGGCCTCATGGGCTGAGAAGCCTGTAGATCTTTGGCGCTCTGGTTACCACATCATCCGCGCATTACCGTATGCTGATGTCGAGGAGTGCTCGCCTGAACACCCGGTAACGCTCACTTCATCGGAGGTATTTGTGTGTGACGGGTATGAATACGTTTACCACTATGGTGCTGTATATGTAGCTTCTAGGGTGAGTCAGGATAAAGGTCGCGCGCTTAGTTCCAGCAATCTGTGCCTCGATGACGACGACCAGTGTTTGAGTGGAACGCTTAGGACGTTGCATTAGGGCGTCGCTGCTGCCGGTGAGTTGGTAGACTGCAAGTCTCTAGGTGCAACACTTTGAGCGTAGATGGGTGAGTGCAAGCAAATCATGAACGATTGGTTGGCTTTGATCGAACAGACCCGCCACGCCCGCTTCGGCCCCAAGTCTGGGCTCGTTCGATGCACATGCGTGGCCAGGACCACAGGTCGCCCGTGCATGAACCCGGCTACGAACTTCAGCATCAAGCGCGGTCGACCTTTATGCAGGATGCACGGCGGGGTGCCCGCGGGAAGCGCCGCGAAGCGCTCGGTCGGGTCCAAGGCGCGGCGTGCGGATTGGAAACTGCGCGGAATGATCCTGCGCGGACTGGTTGTCCCAGAGGATCTCTAGGCGCAAACACGGACGGGCAACTGCGCGCCACGACACGGAGGGTGGTGGTTTGACGGAACCAGAGCGTCTCGGAAAGGCGAATCGTCCGCCCTCGGGCTCAATCCCGAGAGGAGACAGCGCAAGGGTGCTGCGCCGGGTGCGGTGTGCGATTCGCCGTTGTCCTACCGGCTGAAGGGGTCCGCACTGCCCGTCAGGGCTTCGATCTCAGCCGCCAATTGCACGGTCTCGTCTTCGAGCGCCGCGACCTCGGTGCTGATCTCCTCGGCCAACCGATCGGCGAGTTCCTGCACGGCCTCCGGGCGTTCCCGACTCAACCGATACAATTCATAGTCTCCGCTCTCACGCAGCCGCTCCAGTGCCTCGATAGCGTCGAGTAGGCGCGCCTGAAGCGTATCGTAAAGCTGCCGCAGCTTGGTCAGCTCCGCGTCGTCGGCGAAGTCGAGGTAACCCAGGCCCTGACCGAGCAGGAAGCCGTTCGGGTCTTGAGCGATCTCCCGCAACCTGCCAATGTCGCCCTCGTCACGGGCCTTGTTGATCTCCTGCATCAGGCGTTCGTAGATCGCCTGTTTCTCCGGGTCGTGGGCGTACCGGTCGGGGTGGTAGAGCCGCGCCAACTTGCGGTAGATCTCCTTGAGCTCTTGCTCCTCCTCCGGGCTCAGCGCCTGCTGCCCAGCGGCCTGGGCAGCGGCTTCCGTATACTCCCGCTCGGTGTTGGCCCGGGCCTGCTCGTGTTCCTGCGCGACCGCCTCGGCGTCCTCCTCGCCCTCGACCAGCAGGCGGTCGAGATACCGGCGCCGGTACTGTACTTCAAGGCGCAGCGTGTCCCGCCGCGCGTAATGGGGCTGCAGCAGGGTGAAGAGCTGGGCGCGGACCACAGCGACCGCGTGGTGCTCCCGGGTGTATTCGGCCTCCAAGTCCGCCAAGCGCGCGCGGGTCCCGGCAATCAGCCGGCGCAATGTGTCCAGCTCCGGGTCGCGATAGAGCACCAGCTTGCCGCTGTCGCTTAACGCGGCCGCGAGCACGGCGACCGGCGACGGGCGGGATGCGGTTGTCAGTCGCAGCTGTGCCAGATACCAGCGGCCCATCTCGGCGCTGCGTGCATTGCTGGACCCAGCCAGCCACTGCAACCAAGCGTGTAGGTCTGGGTCGTCCAGTGCCTCACGGAAGGGTCGCCCCTTGAACTGGCCAAAGGCGATGCGTGAGGGGAACCAGGGGGCCGCCGTGAAGTCGCAAAGCTCTTCCCAAGTCGTGAGTCCCGCAGCCTCGGCCAGCGGGCGCAAAACCTGCTGCAACAGATCCACCACGGTCTCCACGTCACTGAGGGCGGTGTGGGCACCGCGCGCGGGCAGCCGGTAATACTCGCGCAGAGTCTGGAGTTTGTGGTTCCCGGCGGGCACTGGGTCCAGCAGTCGCTGGGTTAGGCGCAGGGCACAGAAGCCAGGCCGGCCAATCGGGTCTCGCGCCAGGCGCTGCCACTCCGGACGCAGCACGTCGTCGAGGTCGTAGCTCAGGTGGTAGGAGACCAGGGGGCGATCATCCACGTAATCGCCGAAGGCGCCGTAGACAGCGAGCGGCGGGTCGCCGTCGCGCTCTAGGATCGCGCGGGTGTAGCCGCAGACGCGGGAGACCTCGGGCGTGATGTCGATGCCGTGGTTGAGCGCGCGGAAAAACGGTTCGCCCTCTGGGACCCAGCCGCGCATCCTCTGAGCGGCCAATTCGACCACGTAGAGGGGAGTCTTGGGGCCGGTGGTTTTCGTATCGAGGAGCAGCCAGGGAGTCCCGTCCATGGGTCATCTAAAATATTGAGTGACTAATCACTAGCCGGGTTGGTGCGTTCAGCACCCGAACATGCTGGTCGCACCGGAGATGGGTCAGCCAGGGTACTGCGGCAAGATCCAGCACGGTGAGCTTGGTATGAAGGCAATGGAGCTCGGTCAGTTTCGGCACCGGGGTGAGGTCCAGCGTGGTGAGATTGGTTGAGTTGCATCCGAGAACGGTCAACCTCGGCACTGGGGTGAGGTCCAGGGCGGTGAGCTTGTTGTAAGCGCACTGGAGAAGGGTCAGTCTCGGAACTGGGGCGAGATCCAGCTCGGTGAGCGAGTTTACGCCGCATATAAGCACGGTAAGACCCGGCACCGGGGTGAGGTCCAGCGTGGCGAGCCTGTTACCCTCGCAGTGGAGCGCGGTCAGTTTCGGCACCGGGGTCAGGTCCAACGTGGTGAGCGGATTCTCATCGCAGTGGAGCTCGGTCAACCCCGGCACAGGGGTGAGGTCCAGGGCGGTGAGCTCGTTCCGGCGGCATCTGAGCCTCGTCAGTTCGGGCACCGGGGTGAGGTCCAGCTCGGTGAGCTCATTATCAAGGCAGTCGAGCTCGGTCAGTTTCGGCACTGGGGTGAGGTCCAGTGCGGTTAACCAAGTCCCGCTGCATATGAGCGTGGTCAGCTCAGACACCGGGGCAAGGTCTAGCGCGGTAAGCTTGTTGAGAGCGCAGTCGAGCTCGGTCAGTCTCGACACCGGGGTGAGGTCCAGCGTGGTGAGCGAGTTCCGGCGGCATCTGAGCCTCGTCAGTTCGGGCACCGGGGTGAGGTCCAGCTCGCTGAGCTCGTTCGCATAGCAGTCGAGCTCGATCAGCCTAGGCGCCGGGGTGAGGTCCAGCTCGCTGAGTGCGTTAAGCGCGCATCTGAGCCTGGTCAGCCCCGGCACGGCGGCGAGATCCAGCTCGGTGAGCTCGTTACCAAGGCAGTCGAGCTCGGTCAACCTCGGCACTTGCGAAAGATCGCAGGAGCTGAGACCGTACCCGAAAACAAGACTTTCGAGCTGACGCAGACACGGCTGCAAGGTGGCGGAGTAGTTCGGCCAATGGCCCTCGAATGCGAGGGTACGGATGCGTAGCCCGGGTTCCCAGGTTTCCGGGATTTGGGGCAACCGATTGAAATACCACGCCAGGCTCACGATGTATCCATCCTCGATCTCGAAGGCGACCGGTTCCCAATCTTCTTCCCATTGGATGAAGTCAGCGTGTTCCCATCGTTGCATGAAAGCAACGTCGGGTTCCACCCGACACCCGGCGAGCGTCGCCAGCACCACCTCCGGTGTTTGGCCTAGTGCCTCTGCCCAACGCCGGATCTGGCGGTAGTCGGGCTCACGGAGTTCGTACTCTCCGATCCGAAACCGCGCCACGCTGAGGTCCCGCTTCCTGACCAGCGCCAGCGCATCCTCGACCATCTGCTCGATAACCCGCGGCATGCGCCGACTTGGCCCGGTGACCTCTGTGCCAGGCCGCGGGACCAAGGCGTTTCGCTCATTGTCAGCCATGTGCCGTGTCCTTTTGAATCAGTTACCTTCCACGCGCCGCGTAATCGTGGCTATTGCGCCAACCCTGCCGCAGGTCCGTTTCGCTGGAAACGGGGGCGTGTTGAAATCTTCGGCGCCGATGGTGCGAAGCCCCCAGCCCGGGGCGTAGCAGGTTGGCGTGACCACGGCGAGCTTGCTCACCAGATTGGAGTCGCTCGCCAGCATAGTCTTTAACAGGTTGGCGTCCTAGGTCCAGGCGATGTTCATGTCGGTGTCATCAACCCCCTGCGGGTTGCCGGCGGGCACGACTAACGCCCTCTGCGGCAGAGAGAGACAGGCCCGCCAGAGCTTCCAGCAGCGCGCTGGGACAAAGGCTCTTCGTCTCCAGTAGGCCAGGAGCCCGCAGTCGCGAGTCGCCACCATCACAACCAACTTCTCGCCGCTCCCCCCAGGAAGAATACAAGACCGGCTTTCGTCACTCCAGTCCACGCCAAGCAAGGGGAAGGCTCAGTGCCGGATGCTCGGAGAGCCATTCCAACAGGTCGAAGAACTGCACAGTCTCAGTCATTGGCGCTGCCCTCCGCGTCCAGGACCAGTCGCCCGCCGAACTCGGCCCGCAGTCTTGCGATGCACCCGGCCTGATCCTCGCCCGGTCGCGGCACTTCGAGACTGAATCCGAGCAACGCCGCGCCATCATTGCCTGTCAGGCGGAATCGAATCAGCCCGCGCCGTCGCGCTTCCTGCTGAAGATCGATCACCTTCGCGCCTGCAACCTTCAGATCGACCACCGCGCCGTGCGTGCGGTACTGGAAAGCCGCCCTTTCTTCGCCATGTGGCGAAACCGGCGAAAGCGGCGAGAACACCCGGCTGGCGCGGGTTTCAGCGTGGCGAAACTGTGGCGAAAACTGGCGAAAATTCGCCACCGGCTCGCCCATAAGCTCGTCTAGGAACTCATCGACGCGCATCAGGCGACCTCCCACCGATCACGATTGCGAAAGATTTCGCCGCGATGCTCCAACAGCGTTACCGCGGCATCCCGCGCTGACCGCGACCGCAGCTTACGCGGACCGATCCGCAAAACTGCGGCATCAGTCGCCGACCGGCCAGGTTGACGCCGCAGCCATTCGAGAAGGATTGACGCTAGGCTGTTCTCCTTCGCTTCCTGACGCGTAGTGAATGCCGACCGCCACATCAAAAGCGAATAGGTCGTAAGCTGTGCAGCATCCCGCGCCATCGCGACGTTCACAACATCCTGCTCCGCAAATGCGGCCAGGACACCCGCCACACGGCATAGGTGCTCAGTCGCTCGGACGGCAAAGGGCTTGACCTCCACAAACTGCCCGGCCTCAGTCTTGGCTTCGCGCTCTAGATTCTCGAAATACCGCCCGACGAAATCGCGCGCGGTATCGTCCAAACGGATCACCGGCAGGTCGCGGCATTCTTCCGGGCAGGTGTAGTCAAGATGACCGCGGCATCGTTCCCAGAATGCGCCGATGTCTGGATCTTCCGTCGCCTCGAACGGCTGGTACTTTCGCGGCTTCGCTGGGTCCGGCCATGCCAGCAGGAAGCGCGGCCAGAACCCGAGCGCCGACAGCAGACCGTCTTGAACGGCTTCCCGTGCAGGGTCCGGCTGTAGCATCCAATGGAGCGAGAACCTGCGGTCGTAGAGCTGGAAACGTCCGGTTGTGCCTCTTGATACCGACAATTCGCCAGCGTCCCACATCGCGCTGAAGGTCGCCGCCGTCTTGGCTCGGTTGTCCTTGCTCATCCCGAAGCCTGCGACCATCGCCGCAGCCTCCGAGCTGAAACAGCCCTGAGATGACCGACCATGCTGGAAATCGCGCCGGATGCCTTCCACCGTCCCGTCGCGCGTAATCAGCGTGACCTCGCGTGGTTGTGGTGCGCCTGACTTGGGGTCGTAAAACTCCATTTCCTCGTGCCAGCGTCGAAGCTTTTCGCGCTGATACTCCTCGATCGCCCGGAATGCCACGCGGTCAGCCGTCGTCTTGCCGTCGCCGGATTCGGCCAGTGTCAGCAGGTAGAGCGACAACGGCACGCGCCCGGTCAGGTCCTCCGCGTCGAAGCGATGCGCCACACTGACCGCTGCTGCAGACAGTACCGATTGACCGACCATCGCCACATCAATCTGTAGACCACTCGCAATCGCGCGCACCGGACCAGCCAGCACACCGAGCGCATCGACCGGGTATTCTGGCGATTCGTCGCCGCCTGACTGGCGAAATTCGCCACTTTTTCGCCACTGCGAAAGCCTTTGTTGGCGCGGCTTTTCGCCGGATTCGCCGCTTTCGCCATTAGCCGCCCGCGCTTCGAGTGATTCGCTCCAGGTCATTGACGCGCCACCCTGATCTGATCAGCCAGATTGGCGGCGCAAGCCGCAACATGCTCGGCATCGGCAGGGCTCGGGACCATGCCGTCCGCTATGTCGGTTAATGCGAGCGACAGCACGTTCAAGTCGTGCTCGATGGCATCGAACAAGGCCCGCAAATCAATGCGCGGCGCACGTGGTTTCGCGCTCGAATAGCGGTTGTCGGGGTTATCTCGGGGCGGGAACAAAGCCGCCAGATCAAGCCCGACCGCCGCGACAATCGACGGAACATCGCAGCCGGCGAAGCACCTCAGAAGCAAGACTCCATCGCCTGTCTCGCGAATTGAAAGCCCGCGAGAGCGATCACCATTCTTGTGTGCCGACGTCGGGCAGCTTGCCCACCATTGGCTCGGACCTCGGGATTGCACGCGGGCAAGGCGCGGTAGCAGTTGATCGGCGGGACTCATCGCGGAACCTCGGGCCGGCCGTGAGTGCGGGACTGCAGCCAGTCGCGCAGGTCCCTCAAGCGATACCTGACGGACCGCCCGACCTTTGTGTAAGGGATGTTGTAGCGGCCTGTCGATCGCCAAACATTGAGAGTTCCGGGCTCTACATCGAGGAATGCGGCGGCGTATTCCTCGCCGACGATTACATCGTCGTGCAGTCCGTGCAGTTGGCTTGCGAGTGCGAGCCTTTCGGCCAAGAGGGTTTGCTGCGGATTTTTCACATTAGTCCTCGTCGTTTTATGTTGACGGGGGACAAGTTATGTGAAAGCTGAGAAGCGTGTCGGAAAGGGTGCCCTAAATTTTTCGCTGAAGCGATTTGCGGATGGTGTTCTTTGTCACTCCGCGCCCAAGCGCCACCGAAATGATCGCGGCAATCGTGCCGTAACCCTGAAATATCGCGTCATGAATGGTGCCGCGCAATAGATCCTTTACCGCCAGCGCTCGACGGCGCGTATGTCCATCGGCGTGAAGAACTTGATAGCTTGCGACACGGTATACCCGAGTATCAAAATTCACAACAATACCTTTCGGACGCAGCCTTCGCCGCTCGGCGGGTGGTTTTAGGTCAATTTCCTTTACAAGAAATACCGCATCGCGCAACTGGATTAGAAAGGCGATGAGAAGTGCCTCTCGACAAAGAGTCGCGTGCTCGTTAAGTGTTTCAGGCGCGTCTAAGAGAAATTGACTGCGTAATCTTCGCGTTCGCTTGTCATTGAGCAAGCGATCCAAAGCGCCGTCAAAGTCGCCGTCGGTTAGCCTGACAAGCCCCGCCCGCCTTGACGGAATGACCATATCGCCCCCCTTGCGGACGAAGCCTTGCGGATAGGAACCGCGCCAACCGGGGCAAGGAATCCCGGCTTGTCGCCCGGCCAAAGGCTAGGCGCGGTAGTTCGGGTGATTAGTCCTCGGGCAGATAGTCCGCGCTCAGCACGTTCTCGATACGGAATGGCAGCGTTTCCGGGAAATCCGCTTCATCCATTCCGGTTTCATCCGTCGCCAGGATGCGCGCCCGCTCATAGGCGCCGTCGATCAGTTCCGGCAGCTTGGCTTTCAGACCCGGGTTATCTTCCAGCACGCGCTTGGCGTCGATCCGCTGAATCTTGATGGTCCGCAACCAACTGGACCCGCGCCGTTCCCGCTGATAGCGCCAGTTCAGCAGGTGTTGCAGCAGAATCGACAGCCGGGTTTCGAGTTCCCGCCGTTCGCGTGCGCCCACGGCGTCCAGTTCGGCGAACCGGCCTTGTCGCAGCAGTTCGGCCTGTTCGGTCGCCCAAGCGGAAAAGTCCCGGTCATGCAGTGATGCGCTCATGATGTCCTCGGGTCAGGGTCAGGATGTCAGCGGACGGTTTCAGCCCGCCCGCCTTCAGCACGTAGTCGGTGATTCGTTGCATCGGCTCGCGCAGCCGCTCGACGTTCGCCACGATGTAGCCCGCAGTCACGTCGGCACCGTTCGCGTGGTTCAGCAGCCGCTTCAGCGCATAGGCGGGAATGTCCAGCGACTCGGCAATGGTCGCGAAGGTCCGCCGCAGATCATGCGGGGTGAACCGCACGCCCGCATTCTTCTCGATCGCCGCCTGCGAATTCCGAAAGTTCGAGATTCGACGGCCCGCCGTGTCGGCGAACACATAGGTCGACGTTGACGCTTCGTTGCGTCGGGTCAGCATGTCCACCAGATAGTCGCTCAGCGGTAGGGTATGGTCTTGGTGGTTCTTGGGGTCCAGCACGGTGAACGTGCGGCCTGCCAGGTCTACCGTCTGCCACGTCAGGTCTAGGGCCTCTTGTCGGCGCAATCCGGTCAACAGCAGGAACATGAAGTAGTCGCGGTGATCTTCGGACGGCAGTGCCATGACGGCCTCGGTCCAGGCTTCCAGTTCGTGCGGCTTGATCATGGTCTGCCGCCGATCCACGCGGAACCAAGCCTTTTTCATGGCCCGCGCCGCCGCGTTGTCGGCAATGATCGGTTTGCCGTGCTCGTCCAGATGGTTGTCGATGGCGTGATTCAGGATCGCCCGCAAGTAGCGCATGGCTAGGTTCGCTCGCGCCTCACTATGCGCCTTGCCGTATTCCTTGTGTCGCCGGGTGATCATGTCCGGCGTGATCGCGGTCAGCGCCTTGTCGTTCCACTCGCGATAGACCTCCTTCGCGCAGCGCCGGATGTCGAATATGGTTTGCGGTTTCAGGGTGCGCCGCTCGATGTATTCCTCGATGGTCTGGCCTAGGGTCTTGGCGGCCAGTTTCTCGCGCTTCTTTTCGGTGACGGGTGACTTGCCCGCCGCGATGGTGCCGTTGACCTCGGCAGCCCGCTTGCGCGCCTGCTCCGGGGTCATGGCAGGGTAACGGCCAAGAGTGATCCGCTCTACCTTGCCGGCGACTCGCCGCCGCACACAGAACGTCTTGGTGCCGGTGCTGGTCACGCGCAGTTCGAGCCCTTGCACCTTGGTGTCTTGGTAGCTGGCACGCTGGCCAGCAGCAGGCAGGGGCAGCGCGTCGATGTTGCTCTTCGTGAAGTTCAGATCGTTCGACATTAGGACTCCTCCGCTCGGGGTCACGCCGGGGTCACACTTTGCGTGAATTTCTATAAATCCCGGTAGAGAATGGTACGCCATAAGTCACTGTACTGCTAGTGGTTATGTGCGACGGTAAATTTCTGTAAACCCCGTAGGATAGAACTCATAATCCCTTGGTCCAAGGTTCAAGTCCTTGAGGGCCCACCAAGGAAACAAAGGCTTGCAGCGATGCAGGCCTTTTTTTTGGGGGTTACGCCGGGGTTACGGTCTGGGTCAACTGCGGTGAAGGTTCCAGGGCGAGAATTTCGGTAACTAGGCCCTACGGTCCCGGTCGCGAAACAGGCCCGAGCGCTGGTTGAGAAAGCGAGTTCGAACCCAGGTCCCGACTCCACCTGGAAGATCGTCCGCCCATCGGGGCAGCGTCTGGGAGCCGAACAAGGCGCCAAAGGGGCCGGTCAGCGTAGTCATTAGCGGCGCCGACCAGCGACTGTACCTCTATCGGAACGGTGTGCTGATTGGGGAGGCTCCGATTGAAGTCACCGACCCGGACCAGCCACTCGGAGCGGGTATTTTCGTCACCCTGGAAGGCTTCATGCAGGAGCCCAGTCCGTTTGCGCCGGATCGACCGAAACGCCGCTGGATGGCGGTCGGTCTGCCCGTGCAAGCCGGGACCTTGCCTATGCGCCTCGATCTAGTCGAGAGGGTTCGACTGCCGAGCGATATCTCCCAGCGGGTCTATGACCTACTGGAGCCGGGTGCGTCCCTGGTGATCACAGATCGGCCAGCGATCCCGGAGACGCGAACGCAGCCCGGTTTCCGAATTCTTTCGGATGCGCACGCGACCTGATCTCAAAAACCCCAATTTGCTCTCGCTCGTGATACTCGCCGGAGGGCGCTCCGCAGTCGGCTGCGCCGGGAGCCTTCCGCTCCTTACATCGCTGCAACGACGATCAGCGAACAGGCGTTCGTGAGGAGCAGCGACGATCTCAGGCCTCTGCAGGCAGAACCATCTCCCGTCTCCATGGACGGTCGAGCCGGTTGAAATTCCCATCCTCGTAAAGCTCAGCCGGTACCGTCCGCCTCTCCAATGATTTCCAGCAGGGCCGGTAGAGGAGTGAACCCCGCTCACACCCCTCCTCGGCGCCGGATGTTCACCCGTACAGTCGGCTCCTTCTTCCCCCAACCCTACCGTTCCGCGAGCGCGTCAGCCAGCGCCCGTACCCTGGGCGGAATGTGGCGATGACTCGGATAAACCAACGAAATCGGCATCGGGGAGGGTCGGTAGTCCCGCAAGATCTCCACCAGCTTGCCCTCCCTCACCGCCAACTCGGCCAGATAGCTCGGCACCTGGATTAATCCTAATCCCGCTATTGCCGCCAGTACCAGGGCCTCACCGTCGCCGAGGCGCATACCGCTCTCCATCATCAGTGCCTCATCGCGCTGGCCGAACCGGAACTGCCAGGGACGATCCCGGCCGTTGGAGGGCAGGCGGTACAACAGGCAGACATGCGCCTGGAGGTCCTCGGGAGATTCAGGCACGCCGTGTTCGTCGAGATAGTCTTTGCTTCCGCAAATCCAAAGCACCTGCTCATCGAACTTGCGCCCCACCAGTCGGGAATCAGTCAAGGGGCCGATGCGCACCGCGGCATCCAAGCCTTCCTGAATGATGTCGACCCTGAGGTCGGAGAAGCGCGCATCAATCCTGAGTTCCGGATGCAACCGCTTGAGCCTCGCCAACGCCGGAAGCACGACCGATCGGCCGTAGACGGTGGGCATGTCGACTCGCAAGGTGCCTCGCAGTCCCGATCGGGCACCCGCCGCTGCCGATTCGAACGCCTCCACCTCCTCCAGGATGCGCCGGCAACGCTCGAAAAGTTCCTCGCCATCGGGAGACAAGCTGACCTGACGGGTGGTGCGGTGAAACAGGCGCACCCCCATCTGCTCCTCCAGCCGCACGATGTTCTTGGCGACCGCCGAGGGCGATAAGCCGAGTTCCCGCGCCGCGCTGGCGAAACTCGAATGACGTGCCGCCGATGCGAACGAGGCGATGAGTTCAAGGCTGGCCATGGTAAGCGTCCGCTGGATTAACGACTTTCGGTCATCAATATTATGACTTTTAATGCTGTTCACGCGCTAATCCGCCACGGACATACTGTGCGCCGTCGGTCAGGCCATCGCACTGGCAGACCGAACCACAGAATCCCCTTTGTCCGGAGGAACCGCCATGAACATGATGTCCGCGCCCGTGAACCTGCCCACCGGCATTCGCGCCATTCCCCTGAGAACGCTTCGGGAGCGTATTCGCCAAGGCATCGCATACGAACTCGTGGGATGTTTGATCATGACGCCAGCCTTCGCTTACCTCAGCCACGAAGCCATCCCTTCGACCGCCACGCTGCTGTTGCTGCTGGCCATGATCGCCTTGGTTTGGAACGGCCTGCTCGGCGCCGCATTGGATGGGCTGGAAGCCCGCCTGGCCGGAAGGAGCGCCGATCGGCGTCCGATGGGGCTGCGGGTACTCCATGCCGCGCTGCTCGAAGCGGGCGTCATGGTAGTTTCCTTGCCGGCGCTGCTGTGGTGGACCGACCTATCGGCATGGCAGGCGCTGAGCGCCGACCTCGGTTTGAGCGTGGCCTATGCGGGTTATGCGTTCGTGTTCAACCAGGTCTACGACAAGCTATTTCCGCCGAGCGCATCCTCGATCCACACTGACGAAGGAGGTCTGTTGCCTCCTGAGTGTTGCGTCACGTAGTCCGGGGCGCGCTTTCGCGATCCGTTGCCAAACCGCGATCCATCGGTTCGTCGATTGCACCGGTACCCGCGCCAAACCCATCAATTAGCGAAGGAATCCTCAATGAACGTGACTCGGAACTCGGAATTACCGCGGGCTGCTCTGCCCGGCATCGAAAATGTGACCCTGGCGGGTTCGTTGAACGGCCTGAAGAATCTCTCCGTGTGGCGATCACTCATGGCGCCGGGAGCAGCGACGCCGCCCCATCGGCACGATTGCGAAGAGGTGGTGCTCATACAGAGCGGTCACGGTGTCTTGTGGCTCAATGGCCAGGAACATCGATTCGGGCCGGACTCCACGCTGATCGTTCCGCGGAACCTCCCCCATCAGATTCTCAACTGCGGTGATTGTCAGATGGAATTGATCGGAATTTTCGCCGTGTCGCCCGTTGAAGTGTTCGCGCCGGATGGCCGGCTCATCGAGTTGCCTTGGGCGACCTGACGGGCTGCGGCCAGCGGCTGCGTGAGTTGGCCGCCGAACCCATCGAGGCTTCGCCGTCGCTTTTTTCATTTGTACGATTGGTCGGCATGCGTGGCACCTGGTCGACGCGTACGGGCCCTGCGTAACACGGAATCCTTCTCGGCTTTTTCGGATACGCCCGTCGCAGGCCGCCTGGCGCGGTTTCCCGCAAGTGCCTGTTGACGGCCGTTCGGCTGGCTGCCCGATTTTCGGCTGAAATTTAGCCAATCTGCCTCTCTTCTCTCTGTGGGTCTGTTGAGCGTCAACAGCTGCGATCCAGGAAACATGGGGGTTTCAACGGGTCGGGTTTGCGGGGGAGTTTGGTAGGGGGTTACAACCTCGGCTCAAAACCTGGAAGAACACCGGCACGGTCGAGCAAGTCATAAAGCCTTGCAACGAGTTGGTATCCCCGCCAGATGCTGACGATGACTAATCAGCCTCACTCCTCTATCCTTCCCACTCCTTCGCAATGCGCGACCATGGGTCCCTTTTTCTGTTCCCAATAACCCCCAGCGCCCCTTGAATTTCTTATCCCCAGGAGCCCGCCGATCATGAAAATTTCCATCGTTGCCGCCGCCGTTCTCGTCATCGGGGCCGCCCCGGCCGCGTTGGCCACAACGCCCTCGGAGCGTGAATACCAGCGCGGCTATAACGACTGCCTCAAGGGTCGCTATGACCAGAACCAGCACGGGGAGTCCTACAAAAAGGGCTGCCGCGCCGCCGAAGATCACGAAAAGCCTACCTCTCCGACGGCAACGCAGAGCGCGGCCACCAAAGATCATGCGTCAAAGGCGAAGATTTCGGATCTGAAGGGCGTGAACTCGATCAAGTCCTTCGACATGATGACCGCGAAGGGCTTCAAGAACGTCGACACCATCACCCAGGGCGACACACTTTACGGCATCTACTACAACGCCAAGACGCATCAATGCGTCCAACTTACGAATGCAAAGAACCATGTTGTCAGCGCGGACGACATCGGCACGCATCCGAAGTGCAAATGACAGCCGCTCTGACGACCTGAAACCGATTTCCGTCGACTGTCGGGGGAAGCTGGTCTTACGTTCCTGCATCGCCTCAGGCAGACCTCGCGCAACCGGTCTGTAACCCGCTGGAACCGGGCGTCGTTGGTCATAATGGATCGGCCGCAGGGCTGTTCGTGGTCCGTGGTTGTCCCCCCGCCCTTTGGATGCATCTGAACCGATGGCCGGAAGTAGCCGAAGCCTGCCGCCGTCGTCGTTCGAAACGGCGCGCGTGCGGTGTGAGCGGCAGGTTTCGTGAGCAGAGACGGACGCGCGCGCTATATTCGGCGCTACGCGTTGTGACGCTGGCCTGCAGCTTCGTCGTGGCCGGCTGCGGGGTTCCCGCCAACCGTTATATCCCCGCAGCGGCGATCAGCGAGCATGGTTTTGCGCGGAATGCGGACGACATCCTGCATCTGCAGGGCAGGGAGATACAGGTCTGGGGTTTCGTCGATCACGGCAACCTTTATGGCGACGCGGATGCCCACAGGATCTTGGGTGACTCCTGGAGTGGCGCGGGGCCGAATCCCGACACCTGGCGCTTCGGTCTGAAAGCGGCGGAGGATGATCCGGTCGGCCAGTCCTTCCCGGCGCACGTGCGGAATGATGCGGGGCGGGATGCCCTGCTGGCAACGTTTCGGGCGGATGCCGAGTCTGGTCGGCCTACGCGGGTCTTCCTCCGCGGCCGGCTGAGGACTTATGCAGCGCCCACGAACTATCGCTCCCTCACCGGAATCGTCATTCAGGTGGCGTCATCGAGCGCGATCGATCTAGGGGCGCCGCCGGGTCCTTGACGTCCTTTCCCGCCCGATAGGTATGGTGCTGGAACTGCTCGTAGTCAATCCATCAGGAAAATGAGCAAAGTCGCTGCACCGTTGCGGGTGCGACCCGCGATGAGTACGCCGGATAGCGCCGCGCCATCACCGAGCGTGTAGACCTGGACAATTTCCATCCCCGCGTCATCGTAGACGGCCGACAGCGCGTGCCGGGCGGCGTCGGGCGTATCGTGACCCTCGAGCAGCACCGAGAGCGCTGAGCGGGCAGCGGGATTCCGGATGCCGCGCAGCTCCGCGACGATATCGGCGCGCAGGCCCGGCGGGCGGGCGTAGACGCGCTGCCACGGCGCCATCCAGACTGATTCGCCGGCCTCTGCCCATTGTTTCCCCAGGAAATGACGGTAACAGCGCTTGGCCGCAGCCTCGAGGTCTTGAGGCCGTTCGACCCGTTCGGCAAAGACGGCGCTACCGAAGCCAGCCTGACTGGGCTGGCCAAAGACCGCCTGGAGCTCCGCGGTCCGGTCGGCATGTTCTGGCGAAGACCGACCAGGTCCGGGAGTGGCGATGCAGCCCGACCCGAAGCAGGCCATGAGAGCGAAGGCGAAGGCGCGTGCGAACATGGGTTGGCAAGGCTCCGAGTGAAGGGGGGATAGGGTTCGCTGACGCCTGATCCATCCGACGCGATGGGTCAGACGAGCAGACGCGTGAGGGGTTGTGCGGCATGAATTCAGCGACCATCGGCGGTCAGCAGAGATGGTGGCGGCGAACCCTGGATCGCCGGTCGAAAACCGGATTCAGGGTTTCGCCACTGCGTGCCCACCTGGATCATTGCGTGCTTCACGCGCGCTTGATCAGGCCGACGAGGTACAGCAGCACGATAGCGCCGACGGTCGCGGTGACGATCGAGCCGATCAGGCCGCCCGCGGCGATGCCAAACAGACCGAAGACGAAGCCGCCGACCACCGAGCCGACGATGCCGATGACCATGTTGCCGAGCAGGCCGTAGCCGCCGCCCTTCAGGAGTTGGCCGGCGAGCCAGCCGGCGACGGCGCCGATGGCGAGGAAAATGAGCAGACTGGTGAGGTTCATACGGATTCTCCCGTCGTTGAAGAGTTGGTGGAACAGAGATGGAGGCGCATTGACCGGGCTACGGGCAGCTGCCCTCGGCCAGATAGCGCCCGGCCACCCAGCCAGTGACGCCTCGGTATTCGACGCGGCACCATCGCGGGTTCCGTTTCAGGCGGACCGCCTGTTCGGCCTTGCTCAAGGTCGAGAATTCCTGAAAGCTCAGGCCGCCCTGGCAGCCGAGATTGCGGATGCAGGCCTCGCCGGGCGGGATCGTGCCCAACTTGGTCCCATTGGGCTTGGGGACCGCGCGGATGTTGAGCACATCGTGCGGGCTGACCCCGGTGACCCGGTAGAAATCGGGTCCGTCGGCGTCGGCGGCGACGGGGCCGGCACCGAGCGACAGGATGATCAGTGCCAAAGAAGTCGGTTTCGTGTAGTGCATCTGGCGGTGTTCGCCTGTGTTGCAATTGTCTACTGCGGGCTCCGCCCCGCTGACGCAGTGGTTACGGCGCACTTCGCGCGACGGCCTCCGCTGACTCAAGAGCGAAAGGCGCGTACCGCTGCCCAGAGGGTCAGCAGGGCCAGCAGCGGCCAAATGATCAACAGGTCGACGCGGATGTTCGCCTCCGGCGACTTTACCAGCACCAGCCATTCCCACGCGGCATAGACCTGCCAGACCAGCGCCGGCACGAACAGCACGTGAGGGTGTCGAACGGCTGGAATTCGCCCACCGCGGACCGTCGCCCAAAGGGCCAGCTGCACCAGCGCCACCGCGAGCACGTGCCGCGGCTGCTCGACCAGGAAACGGCTCAGGGCTTCCCCCGATTCGCTGTCCCGTGACGTATCGCGGTGCCGGAGACGACCTCAACCGCCAACGATTACCGCCTCCGGGATGGTGAAAAACTGGAAGCCGTCGATAGCGATCGACCACTCGTCGCCCTTCTTCTCGGCGGTCACCCTTACCTTGGGATCGGGGCTTGTGACCCGTGCGCCGGCAAATCGGAGAACGCGCAGCTGGTCCTTGTGCAGACTGACGTCGAAGCCGGGGTCGGCGAGATGGACCTCGGCAGTCCCGGGCGCGCCGCGGATGACCCCGAACGAGCATTGGGCCGAGCCTTTCGGATCGGGACCGACCGAGCACGGCACTTTTCCAGTCGCGTGGTACGGCGTTCCGGCCACCTTGGCGTCACCCGTTGGCGCCGCGGCCGCCGCCTTGCTACCGGCAATTTCTAGGGTGAGCGTATAACGGGCTTGCTCGTTCCGGCGAGCCGCACTGCGCATCAGGTAGACGCGCACTCGGTAGTCGCCGTCGACGGGTAGCGTGCCGGTCCAGGCGTTGCCGAGGGTGGAACCGTTCGCGATCGCTGCGTCCGAACCGGGTGGCAGGACGTTGAAATAATTGGCACCGTTGCTCGTGTTCAGGGTGACACTCATCATTTGCCCGGCCCTGGCGGCGAGTACATAGTCGACGGTCTGGTCACCCTTGATCGCGCCTTTCAGTGTCGCCGATGAGGCGCCGGTCTTGAAGCTGACCCGCTCATGGCGGGGTTCCGCCGCCATCGCGTTTGCCGGCTGCAGCGCCAACGCCGCGAAGGCAACCATCCAAAGCCATAACCTTTCAGACATGTCGGCATCCTCGGTCTGCCAGGACGCGGTCGCGCCCCGCGGGCTCACATTGCCCGAATGGCGGATGTCGATGCGCATCCGCCAACTTCAAGCAGCGCCAGCGAAATCTCAATCGAGCAGCTCTTTCGGAATATTGCCGCCGTTCTCGGCCAGCTTTTTCAGGACCGTCTGGTGCAGCCACACATTCATGTGTGCCGAGTCGCCCATCTTGTCGGCCGGGCAGCCCAACTCGGTGGCCAGCTCTTTCCGAGCCGCCAGGCTGTTGTCCAGGGCCAAAACCTTCAACAGATCGACGATCGACGTCTTCCAGTTCAGCTTTTCGGCATGCGTCGCCGCCATGCCTTCCAGCTTGGCGACCACATCCACCGTGCTGATCGGCGCTGCCTGTGTTGCCGGTGCTGCTTCGGCGCTGCCGATGCCCAGTTTCGCCAGAATAGAGCTGAATAGACTCATGTGAACTCTCCTGTCAGTGTGCGATGCGGGTGGTTCTGGGGAACGTGCCATCAGTGCGGGGCAGCGGATTTTTTTAGCGTCGCGGCAGCCAGTGTGGACAGCAGCGCGGTGTTGCGCATGGCGGACATTCTCCTGATGGATTGCAAAGCGTTGTTCCGTTGGCGCTTGGCACGACCGGTGTCGCGCCTCCGCTGCCATCTGAATCCTACGCAAAGAACGACTTGATGCGTCGGATGGAATCGCTCATCGAGGTCTTCAACGAGGTCAGCGCGTCCTCTGCCTCATCCTGGAAGTCCTCCCAGGCGTCCTCGGCCTTGGCCTTCCATTCCTCCAGCTTGGCTTCGCCTTCTTGGCATTGGCAGCGCAGCGCGTCCATGGCCTCGTGACATTTCGCCTTGACGTCTTCGCTGGCGTCGGCAGCTTTGTCTTCCAGTGCCTTCATCTCGCATTTCCAGTCCTCGATCTGCGCGTTCATCTTGGCTAGGCATTCTTGCTTCGTCATTGTCTTGCTCTCCTGGTCGGACCGTGGGTTTCAACTGTGTTATCGATCTTTCAGTTCGTTGATGCGGGACTCGTATTCGGCGCGAGTGCAGGCGATCTTGTCGTCGGCTTTCCAGCAGTCGTTGCGACCTTTGACCCAGCCGGACTGTTCCGCTTTCAGGCGCGCCTGTGCCCTGGACGGGGTGTTCTTGAGCACGGTCTTGTAAAGATTATTCAACGACACATCCAGTGCCGCCAGGTCGTCGTTATTACAGACCAGTTCTTCGATCTCATGAGCGGACTTGCCGCATTTGAAACTGGGTTTGGCTGCAAAAGCGTGCGTGCTGAACAAAACGCAGCCCGCGAGGGCTGCGATCGTGAAAAGGCGCATGGGAGTCTGCTCCGAGAGTGTTGCGGTTGAATGCACGGCATGCGGATTAAAAGCGCACAGCGTGCCCGATCTAACTTGTCATTTGTTAATCGCCCTAGATTACAAAGGGCCCGGGTCGCAATGCACGCATGTAACAGTGACGCGCCGTTAAACTTGGCTCCGGTAAACTGTTGCGACCGGCGCGTGCGACAGCGCGTTTCCATGGAACTTGAGGCAATCGAGTGACGATCAGCACGCAATGCGAGCGGCTTGCCGCCTTCCCGCCGGACGAGGTTCGGGCCGCTCTGGAGCGCGTGTGCACCCACCCGGATTTTCAGGCGAGCCCGAAGATCACCCGGCTACTGCGCTTCCTGGTCGAGGCGGAGCTGGCCGGCCGGGCCGGCTCATTGAAGGGCTACACCATCGGCCTCGAGGTATTCGATCGGCCGGCCGGATTCGATCCGGACACCGATTCGATCGTGCGCGTCAACGCCGCGCGGCTACGCACCATGCTGGCGGCGTATTACGCGGGAATCGGGCGAGCCGATACGCTCCGCATCGCATTGCCAAAGGGCGCTTATCGAACGGCGTTCATCAAGCCGGCGGTTGAGGACACCCCGGAACGTGGACACATTCTTTTGGCGGTGGAGCGCCTGGAGTGGCGAGGAAGTTCCGATACGGAGGCCTATCTGGCGGCGGGATTGAGCGACGAACTCGTGGCCACCCTCAGCGGCTACGGCGATGGACTCACCGTGGTCAGGGCGCCGACGCACAGTCTGGCGATGCCTTCCAGCCGCGAGTTGGGCCGACACGGCCTAGCCTACCATCTCAACGGCAGCCTCTGCGCGGAGGGCGAGGATCTCCGCATCGCCCTACGGCTGGTGGGGGCGGCCGATGGTGAGGTGGCGTGGAGCAGAAAATTCAGGTATCCGCTGTCCTCGCCCAATTTGTTCGACTGCCTCGAAGAGGTTTCCCGTGAGGTGGCCGCCACCGTGCTGGACCCGCACGGTGTGCTGTACCAGTCGGTGAAGCGGAAGAGGGCGCCGTTGCCGGCTAGTCATCTCGCGGTTTTCCGCTACCACGAATACCAAGAGTGTTTTTCGCCGGAAGCCCACTTACGAGCGCGAGAGTCCCTTGAGCAGGCGGTACGGCAAGACCCCGGCTATGCCGATGCCTGGGCTGCCCTCGCCGTTGTTTATCTGGGCGAGGCGCTGTTCGGCTTCAACCGAACCGGCTCACCACCGGAACTGGCCGCACGGTGCCGCGAGATGGCCCGACAAGCGGTGGCGCGGGAGGTGCGCAACGTGATGGCGAATTACGTCCTGGCCATGAGCGCGTTCTACTGCAAGGACAGAGCACAGTTTCTCGCCGAGGCCGAGAATGCCGAGCGGTTGGCACCGCACCGTCCGGATAATCTTGCGGTCATCGGCATGCACCGACTCCTGGCCGGCCAATGGGAAGCCGGTCTGGCGATGGTTACCGAGGCGATGCGCCTGAACCCATTTCATCCGCCCTGGCATCATCTGAGCCTGTCGCTTAGCCACCTGCATTTCCGGCGGTATGGGGAGGCATTAGCGGCACTTGGCCGGTTCGCTGGCCTGGATTTCGTTCCGTTCCAGATCAATCTCGCGGTAATCCACGGTCACCTCGGCAATCTGGCGGAGTCCGGCAGGCATCTGGAGCGAATCTTCGCGTTATGGCCGGAGGCCCGTCACGAAATGCGGGACATACTCGATTTCTGGTTCCCGTTCGAGGACCTGGCGGAGGTTTTCGCCGAGGGTCTGACGAAGGGCGGATTCCAGCTGCCCGAGGGCTCAGCCGGCCCTCTCCGGCGTTGCGACGGATCCGGTCGGGCGCGGGCAGACCCTGTTTGGTGTTGACCGCCAAATGCTGGCGGGGTTTAGCTCGCGGCAGCTCACTCTGTCTCGCTCGGCCGGAATCCACCGGCGTGCAAGAGGTCCTTCAACCGCATTTCAATGAGCCGGGGGTCGAGAGCTGCGCGTGTCGCGTGGGCGTCGCCCACCGACGCGGGTTACCGTGTAGCTGGTCAACGGCTGTGATCATTCCGTCGACGGCCCCAAGTCCATCATGAATATGCAGGACGTTGTGTGGCAGAAACTGGGGCCTCCGATTTAGCGATGAGTAACCAAACCAGCGTATGCCGAAACTTGAGCGACTGATCACCCCGGCAGCTCTCAATGCGCTGGCCGGAGCCAGTGCTTTTACGCGAGGCGAAGACTACTTTGTGGACGGCGCTGTCGAGCGCTTGCGTCGCAGTGATGAGCTGGTCAGCGCGCAAGTCATGGGCTCGGAGCCCTACTACCACGTCGAGTTGTGGGCCGACGGTGACGAACTCGGCTACGGCTGTAGTTGTCCGCGCGCGGCGGATGGCTATTTCTGCAAGCACTGCGTCGCCGTGGGCCTAGCCATGCTAGACGAAACGATTCCCGACCCGGAGGTTGGCGACCCTGACCATGGGCGTGATCCCGAATCCCTGATCCGGGACTATCTGCTCGTCCAGTCGCCCGAAGTCCTCACCGCGTTGATCATGGAGCAAGCTCAGCGCGATGATGCGCTGCATCTAAGTCTGCTATTGAAGGCGGAACGCGCCAGCGGTTCGATGGACATTCTGCGGTCCTTTCGAAAGGCCATCGACGACGCGACGCGCGTCCGCGGATTTGTCGCTTGGGATGAGGCGGGTGATCTCGCCTCCGATCTTGATGTATTGGTCGATTCCCTGGAGGAACTGCTGACACCCGGTTCGGCTGCTGCGTTGGTCGAACTGGCCGAATATGCCATCGAAAAGGTGGACAAGTTGCTGGCGGAGGATGTCGACGATTCCGGCGGAGAGGTGGGTGATGTCCTCGCCCGGCTTGGCGATTTGCACCTGCGCGCCTGTCAGCTGGCCAGGCCCGAGCCGGTTGCGCTGGCCGAACGCCTATTCCGCTACGAGACGACCGTGTCGTTCGACTCCTACTCCGACAGCGTGCGGATTTATCAGGACGTGCAGGAAAGGAAGGGATCGCCCGCTTTCGCTCACTGGCGGAGCAGCAGTGGGAACAGATCCAGCCGTTGGGCCCGAGCGATCAGAAGCATCGCAGCGATTTCTCGGACCGGTTCCGGATCACCCACATCATGGAAACGCTGGCGCAGATGTCCGGCGACACCGACGCGCTGGTGGCGGTGAAATCGCGCGACCTGTCCTCCCCATACCACTACCTGACGATCGCCGAGATCTGCCACAAGGCCGGTCACGACGAGTTGGCCCTGGACTGGGCGGAGCGCGGTATCAAGTCTTTCCCGAACCGGCCAGATGATCGGCTGCGAGACTTTCTTGTTACGGAATATCTCAAACGCGGTCGCGATGATGACGCACTGCAACTCACCTGGATCCAGTTCGAAATACGGGCAACGGTGGAACATTACCGCAAGCTACATGATGTGGCCGACCGGCTCGGTCGATGGCCGGAGCAGCGACAGCGTGCACTCGCCGCAGTCGAGGCGCTCGCCCAGCGATCAGCCGAAGCGCTCAGCGGATTCAGGCCGAAACCGGCTTCGCCTGACTGGTCGCTACCGGTGGAGATCGCCGTGTAGGAGAACGATCTCGATACCGCCTGGCAGGTCATTCAACGTGGCGACTGCCGACGGGATCTGCTGCTGTCGGTGGCTGGAAAACTCGAAGGGCCTCGGCCCGACGATGCCGTGACCCTCTATCGCCGGATTATTCCCAGCGTCATCGAGGAAACCGAGAATCGGGCTTACCAGGAAGCGATACGTCATCTCCGTAAGGTCGGTCGATTGATGCAGGCCGCGGGGAATATTGACGACTTTCGTGGTTATCTGGCGACGCTGCGGGTACGGTACAAAGCGAAGCGGAATTTCATCAAGCTGCTGGATGGGCTGATTCAAGAGCGTGCTCGGCCATGAACCCGCTTTTCTCCTCCCCGCAGAAGGCTTGAAGCTCGCTGGTAGGTAGTAAGGGGCTCGGCGGCAGCCCTGGTCATGAACAAGGGCGAGTAGGGGATAGCGACCGATCCCAGTCCCACAAGGACGATATCGGCACCGTTTGTTTCAGCACGCCCCGCGGAGCGAGATCCAGGCCGGCGCCGAAAGCTTTGGCGCGACGCTGCTGCGGCAGGCGCTTTTCGCCGTGTTCCGCGTCGCCGAGGGCGAGGAGACCCACGCAGGCATGATCTGGCTGAACGCCGAAATCGCGGATTGGGAGGCGCCGCGTGAAACCCTGATCGCGCTGCTGCGTTACCGCCGCTGAACGCCGGTTCCGCACTGGGCACCGGGCGCGGGACGCTGCCGCCGCTCGACTCGTGGCTGGTGCGGTGGATAATGATCATCTGTGACGGCGCCGGCCTGTGCCTTCCCCTTCGACCCTTGGCCTGTTTGCGTGAGGTATTCCGATCATGTCCGCGACCCGACCGCTCCCGCGCAGCCTCTACGACCAACTGATTGCGCTGCCCGAAGCCCTCGTCGGCGAGATCATCGGCGGGGAGTTGTACACGCAGCCGCGCCCCGCCGGACCGCATGCCTCCGCGAGTTCGGTATTGGGAATGGACATCGGCTCCGCCTTTCACCGCGGCAGGGGTGGACCCGGGGGCTGGTGGATCATCGATGAACCCGAGATCCATTTCGTGCGTGACACCGAAGTGCTGGTACCGGACATCGCCGGCTGGCGGCGCGAGCGGATGCCGAAGATCCCGCAGGACCAGCGCTTCGAGGTCGTGCCCGACTGGGTCTGTGAGGTGCTGTCGCCCACGACGCAAAAGAAGGACCGCGTCATCAAGATGGCAGTCTATGCCCAACACGGCGTGCCCCACCTGTGGCTGGTCGATCCGCTGGCCCGGATACTCGAAACCTACCTGCTGGAAGGCGGGCGCTGGACCGTTGCCGGCCTGTACAAGGACGACGATGCAGTCAGCGCGGCACCGTTCGATCAGATCACGCTGGCTTTGAACGACCTTTGGACCGAGGCTTGATCACCCGCTTTGTCTCCCGGGGGCACCTCCCAGAAATTGCAGGGTTGCACCAGGGCACCATCCACGCCAGTATCGTGGATCACAACCCCGTTGAGGCAGGCGATCGGCGCCGGGCGCGGCGGGCCTCATGAGCGACAGCTCGGCGCGCTGCGACCGCGCGCGTTCCGGTCAGTCGTTGTCTTCCGGTTCCTCCTCGATCTCTACAGCCTCGTCATCATCCTCCAGTTCCGGCTCGCTTTCGAGATACGGCGCTTCCGTCCCCTCGGATGCCGCACTGTAGAAGCGGTCCCAGGCAACGATGGCGAGCAGGCCCGCGAGGAGTGCAAGAGCGGCCCAGGGCCGCGTGCTCGGGATCGCCTGTTCCGCCGCACCCTGCTTGCGCCCGGTCAGCATGGCCCAGGCGAGGTTTTCCCGATGCACGAAACTGCCGTGGATGACGCCGGCGATGTGCAGGATCACGACAGCCAGCATGCCGTTGGAGAGTACCTCATGCAGTTCCTCCAGCGCGTCCTCGAGCGACTCGCCCCCGACTTCGGCGTAAAGCAGCCAGCCTGAGACGCTGCTGGTGAGGCCCAATCCGATCAACAGCAGAATCGCGACCGCGCCGAGCGGGTTGTGGCCGGTATAGTGGGTTGGGCGTCCGGCGATCAAACCGGAGAGGTATGCCCGGATCGCGGACGGTCCCCGGACGAATTGGGCAAAACGGGCATAGCGGCTGCCCCTGAAACCCCAGAACAAGCGGAACACCAGCAGACCCAGGACGACGTAACCGAATGTGACGTGCACGTCGCGCCAGCGTTCGCTATCTGCGGTGAGATAGGCCCCGGCGAAACTCAAGGCGAGGCACCAATGGAACAGCCGGGTCGGTAGGTCCCAGACGAGGATGCGTGGTTTCAACGTGCGTTCTCCGCAATAGCAATTTAGCTGCGCATTGGGCCCCGGCGATCCGGCGCCGTTAGCGCGCGGGCCCTGATCGCCATGGTATTGCGCCAAAGCCGCATCAGCGGCCTGGCACAGGTGATCCCAGGACGGACCTCGCCCGCGGCAGCGCCGGAGGCGGACAGGCTAAGGCGACCGGCAGGTGCCCTCATCACAGCTTCCGGGCTCATCCCGCCGTGCCGCGCCTTCCGGTCCGGCAACCAGAGTGGCCGGCGTTTCCGACAGTAAAGAGCCGAGCAACGCACCGAGCCGCAGATCCTCGACATGTCCGAAGGCGGTTTCCCGAATCCGTCCCGTACGATCGATAACCACCAGTGACGGCGTGCCCTCGAGGTGGTAAGCACGCATCGTGTGTGGGATCACACCGGTCGTTGCCGGGCGATCCACACCGATCGGAAAGCGCAGTCGGTATTCGTGAATGAACGCCTTCAGCGCGACCGGCGTCATGGCTTCGTGATGCTCGAACACGGTGTGCAGGCCGATCACCGTAACCCCGTGTGGATGGAAGTGGTCGTGGACGGCTTGCGCCTGGGGCAGTCCATGGCTGACGCAGCCTGGGCACAGCATCTGGAAGGCATGCAGCACGACCACCCGCCCGTGGAGCGCGGCGAGCGATAGCGGCTCGGAGGTGTTGAACCAGTGGCTGACGTCCAGCGGCGGCGCCGAGGGATAGTCGGTAGGCATCGTTGGTCTCTCTGATCGAGCGTGATGGTCCGGCATGCTATTCAGCTCGATCCGATACGACAAGCCGCTGAGCCGCGCCGTACCCTTGTTTAGTGCTTGCCGATTGCCTTCCACGCCGGCAAAGTGCATACAGATCTTTCTGGAGCGGCGAGTCATGTGTGGACGCTTTGCGGTGGCGCAAACCCGCTTCGAGCGGATCGAACAGATCCTCGGGACGGAATTCCCCGAACGTGCGCCGCGTTACAACATTGCGCCGACGCAGACGATCACGGCCATCCGCCAGGCTGGTCACGGCGGCTACGTGATGGAGGATTTTCGCTGGGGGCTGGTGCCATTCTGGGCCAAGGACTCCAAGTTGCCCTACAGCACGTTCAACGCGCGGATCGAGACCGTCGAGACCAAGCCGGTGTTCCGGGGCCCATTCAAGACCCGTCGTTGCCTGATCCCGGCCTCGGGCTGGTACGAATGGAAAACGGAAGCGGGCAAGAAGATCCCGCACTACTTCACCGGTGTTGGCGACGAAGGCCTCGCACTGGCCGGGTTGTGGGACACCTGGCATGCGCCGGATGGCTATACGCTGCGTTCCTGCACCATCCTGGTCGGGCCGGCGAACGAACGGGTGTCAACGGTACATGACCGCATGCCGCTGATCCTGCCGGACAGCGCCTATCGGATCTGGCTCGATCCCGCCGCGCCGCTCGATGCGATCCGTGCCTTGCTGCAGCCCTTCGACGCCGACCAACTGCGCGGCTGGCAGGTCACGCCGGCGGTAAACCAGGCCCGAAACGACTATCGCGACCTGATCGCACCGATCGCCTGAAGCAGACCGGCGCGAGTCAATACGCAACGCTGCTCCTCCCAGGGGAGCAACAGGTGGCCAGAACCCCTGCGGGCGTCGCGCGTCAGGCCGCTGGATTCCCGCTTTCGCGGAAATCGGAGGGAGTGCGGGCGTCACTAACTCGAAGCCTGCGTGCGGTCGCCCTGGCCGTGTTGGTTACTTCTGATAAACCCCCGTGATCATGCAGTTGACAGACCAATCCCAATCGACCGCGGTGCAGGTAAGGACTTCGTTCTGGGGAAGAGCCAGTCCGGGCGAGAATAGCCCTCCACTGCTCAGCGCGAACGAACTGCCAACGACCGGTCCCCAGGTTTCCATGAGAACAAAGTACCCGGTACTGGGCGTGGTAAAGAAGGCGGCCGAACCGCCAGCCGGAACCTCAACCGCCGCACTCATGATTTCGCCCGTGAGCGTCGACTGATATACCCTGGGGCCAGTTCTCACATCTGCGGCCCGAGCGGCCGTCGGTACGCACAGCATCATCACGATCGCCAATATCGTCAGCAGTTTGACGGAAGCCGCTGCAGCGTAGCCCTGGGTGGGATGTCTGACCAAGGCACTGCTGACCGATTGGGCGTGCCGAATTTTTGTTGAAGTGTTCATGACTCGTCTCCCTGTCTGATGTCTGCCGCAGTGCGGCAGCGAAAAGAAAAAGCCGAACTCCCTGTTGCGACCTTCACGATGGTCGCCGTCGGCAGCTCGGCTGTCCTGGGTCGCCAGGACCCGTGGCTTTCCGCCCCTACCTTTCGATAGGTTTGGCTGTTCTCCACGGAAAAGCGTACTGCGGCGCAACCGTATGTTTCTATGCGTACGGTTTCCTAGGCATCTCTGCCTATTGACCGGGTCGCCAAGACGTCTTCGTTTCCGGTAAGTTGTCATTGGAAAAAGTCGGGGCTGCGGGGCCCCTAGCATGAGACCGGCACGGCGTGCGCATTCCCGATAGATGACGGGAGCACCGTTGTGTGATGCTGGGCAAGTTGGCCAGGGGATACCTTTCTCGCGGTTCCGAAAACGTGGTCGAAGGTCGCGTACGCGTCGCGCGGGATTGCCCCAGGTGCTGCGGGCTGCTGTGTTCTGGAGCCGAATCCCGGAAGGGCGGAAGCGCAGCGCGAGGGGTGAGCCACGGCTTGCACGGAGCCGGAATCCCTTATCCCGCCGCAAAGCCCGTTAGGCAGTTGATCGGGCCGACTCGCAAGTCAGTTGCCCGCCGATAGGGACAAGACGAAACGTCATCATGAAAATGCACTGGTTGCTGGTCTTCATACCGATTGCTTTCGGCCTCGATCATTTCGGCGTCAACCCGATCATCGTTTTCGCCGCATCCGCTGCGGCGATCATTCCGCTTGCCAGTCTGATGGAAGAAGCGACGGAGGCGCTGGCGCACTATCTCGGTCCGACTTACGGAGGACTGTTGAGCGCGACGATGGGGAATGCGCCGGAACTGATCATCGGCATTTCCGCGTTGCGGAATGGCTTGATCGACGTTCTGAAAGGTTCGATCGCCGGTTCGGTGGTCGGAACCCTGCTCTTTGGCCTCGGTATCACCATCATTGCGGGTGGGCTGCGCAAACCGGTTCAGACCTTTGACCGGGACATGGTGGCCATCAACAGTGCCTTGCTGATGCTGGCGACCTTCGGGCTGGTGATTCCGGCGGTGTTCACTTTCAGTGCCAAAGTCGATCAGGAGATCAGCCTCGAAATCTCGATCGTACTGCTCGTGATCTACTTCGCCAGCATGGCCTATACCCTGATGACCAGCCGTTCGCCGCTCGGGAAGAGCGGCATCTCCGCCGCACTCAAGGAAAAGGGTGAAGAACAGCCCGAGGTTGCGGATCCCGTTCCGGACTGGAGCCGTAATCTGGCGCTGGGGGTTCTCGCGGCCGTGGCGGTCGCGCTGGCGTTCGTCAGTGACTTGTTGACGGGTGCCCTCCAGCCGGCCGCCGATGCCATGGGTTTCACCCCGGTCTTTGCCGGCGTCTTTCTGTTGGCGATGGTCGGCAACGTCCCTCAATACATGAATTCGGTGTCGTTCGCCGCGAAGAACCGCATGACGCTGGCCTTGTCGGTGAATCTCGGGTCCACGACGCAGCTGGCCCTGATGGTGGCACCGCTGCTGGTGATCAGCGGCTCCCTGATGGGATTGCCGATGAACCTGTTGTTCTCGCAGTTCGAGTTGGTCGGGATCGTGTTGTCGGTGATCATTGCCCGCAGCCTGATCGGGGACAACACCTCGACCTGGCTGGAGGGCGTGATGCTGGTCGGCGTCTATGCGATGCTCGGCGTCGGCTTTTTCTATGCGCCGCCGACCTGACCGGCCGGCCTACGCTACTGCGGGTCCGATACGGACGTCAGGACGGCCGCCAGGTTTTCCGAACGATGGTATACGGTGAAGGCGGAAACCTCCCTGCTTTCCACCGAAGCGACGATGCCGGTCCCGGGACTGAGGAACAGGTACTGGGTCGTGTCGACGTCGGCCGGTCCGATCGTGCCACGGGCCGCATAGCGGACGAGAGCGGCATCGTAACGGCCCGCCGGCACGGTTACCTGATAGGCACCGAGATACGCCACGGCAACCTTCAATGAGCCCGAATAGAGTAGGCGATCGGACTGTTCCAGATCGAACGCCTGGACGCTCAGCGACGCCTCGCGCTGCTCGCCCGGAATCATGCCCTTGACCAGGAATGGCCGGGGCGGACTGTATCGGGCGGCCACACCGTCCCCGAAATCGTCGACACCGGAAACCGCCAGACTTCCATCGGCGAGCTCGACGAGCCGCCTGACTTCGCGTTTGCCGAGCCGGTGCTGCCATAGACGGTTGCCCTGGGGGGCAGGCGATGCCGCGATCTGGTGGATCTCGGTCTGCTTGGAATGCTCGGCATCCAGCAGGCGATAGGTCATGGTGCGATTTGCCGGTGCCAGCAGTGCCGCCGGGTTATCCAGACGCTGCGCTGCCAAGGACGATCCGACCACGCCCGGGCCCAGCGCGCGCTGGAGCAAGCCCTGTTCTTCTTTATCCAGCGCTGGCCGGGGTGTTTCGGCCTCGCCGTTCGAAGCGTAACCGGCGGAAAACTCGGCGATACATAACATTGCGGCTTTCGCGCGTTTCGGTAGCGACCACGTCATTCAGGGCTCCGGCTCTCAAGGCGGAAACGGATCGGGTTCATCGCAATGCTTTCATTTCGCGCGGGCCGGCGGGGCGACTGCAAGCGTTGGACGTGCGACACAACGGGTTCCCTCCTTGCCGGGCGGATCACGGTCGATGCCGTCCGCGTCGCCCCTCGGCAAACTCAGCGCCTGCCCGCATCGCGGCATCGGGCCGCTAGCCAAAACAGAGGCCTCAAGCATGCAGCTTGCGGCGCCTGACTCAACTTTGCAATGGGGTGATGCCGGCGCTCGATCCACCGCGGACTCCGGATCGCGCCTAGCCCTGTTGTCGCGATCCCCTTCACCCTGCTCTACCGGGGCACAGTGCAGCGGAGCCGGCAACGATGGAGAAGGCGTTCGGCGCTTCCTTGTTCGAGAACGGTCCGTTGCCAGTCTCTCGCTGGACGCCGGTGACGCCGTCCGGCACCATCGTCCACGCAATCACACGGATGCGCATGCACTTGCGGTCCCCGCCGCAGGGCGGGATGATGCGGCCGCGCGCCGCAACCGCCAGTTCGGCAAACCCGGTCGGACGCTGTCTGGTGTGCCGACGGCGGGGCATCTGCAACTAACGCTAACGTGACAGCCAGGGAATGAGTGAAGGAACAAAGCCCGCGCGAGTCCACTCGCAGGTCGGCCGCTCGCGGCAGGGGAGCCGGCCCACTCTGCTCGCGTGGTGCGCAAGGTTTGGTGGTTGGGTTTTATGCCGATGGGCGACGCTGCGTCCGGCGCACGCGGCCGCCGCCGCCCTGAGTCTGTCAGCCAGTGCCGAAGTGCTGGGGGCGCAGGGTGCCTGGACCGCCAAGACCCACGGGACCCTGTTCTACACCGACGACGTGGGTGTGTTCTCCGCCACGCGGCGGCTGTCGCTCGACAACGATCCGACCCAGCCGGCGCTCGATAACCGCCTGACCGGGCAGGGCAGCGACGCCGTGTTCGAGCCGATGCTCGATGTCACGCGGTCCTTCACGAACGCCTACGGTACGACGACACTCGACCTGCGTGGACAAGGGTTCGTCTATTTCGACCAGTCGGTCTACAGCCACGGCACGCTGCGGCTGCAGGCCAAGCAGGCGTTCTCGGACAAAACCGCGTTGCTGTTCCGGTACTACTACGCCCCGGATCTGTACCTCGGCCAGAACGTTGTGCGGGTACCGCGCGATCCCGAGGAAATCCGTGCCGAGCCGCCGGGTGGCGAAGAGTCCGGGCCGGTTCCGCTCGCCGCCGAACGCGTCACCAGCCAGATCGGCATGCTGCGGGTCGATCAGGAGCTGACCACGGGCATCGGGCTGCGCCTGCTGGGCCGGTGCGGCACGCGCCGCTACAACGACACGTTCCGGCAGCGGGATCTGAACTTCTGGACGCTCGGACCGCATGTCGTGTGGACGCTCGCCGAGGCCGTCACGCTGACCGTCGGATACCATTACGAGAAGGGCACGGCCAACGGGGCGAACCAGCCGTTGCTTGCGGACGATGTGTCCTACGTCAACAACTATGCCTCCACGGAACTGGAGATCGAGTTCGCCGAGCGCTTCACGCTGATGTCCGGACTACATTTCGAGCGCAATGACTGGACCAGCAGCCTGGTCGGTGACGAGCGCAACGGGGCGTTCGAGACGGTCTGGCAGGGGGAACTCCTGTTGACCTACCGTCTTAGCGAGGAAGCGAAGTTTTATGGCGGCGTGCAACATTCGAACCGCTCGGAGAACGTTCGGGCGGGTTCGGTACCGAACACCAACGTCGCCCTCGGTGTTCAGGCGAGCTTCTGACCGGGTTCCGAGTCGCTCAGGGCTTCCCCAAATGCCGGGAGGCATCGCTCCGATCCGAGGTCACAAAGGTTCGCACCGGTGAGGTGGGGCGCAACCGCGTTGTGCCCGGTCGGCTCCGGAGCAAGCCAGTGCGGTGTTCGTCGAGGGGCCCCAAGCGCTACGCCGGTCGCGGCGGAACTCCTTGGTCCAGGATGGTTTCCAGCTGGGACAGGCGCACCGGCTTGACCAGATGCCAATCGAAGCCCGCCGCGGTGGACGCGGCCGCATCGGTTGCCGTCCCGAAGCCGGTCATCGCGATCAGCGTCAGATGCTCCAGACGGGGCTGGCTCCGCAGCCGCCGGGCGACCTCTAGGCCGCCAAGGCGCGGCATTCTGATGTCGAGAATGACCACATCGAAGGAAGCCTCCGCGACGATCGCGAGTGCCTCCTCGCCGTCGTAAGCCGTCTGGACAGAGTGGCCCCGCGCGGCAAGGAGAAAGGACAGCGTGTCGGCGATTTCCCTTTCGTCGTCGACGATCAGGATGCGCCGGCGCGCCGGCAACCCGCGGGTTTCGGTCTCCGCCATCGCGGGAGGTTCTGACGCCAAGTCGGCCCGTGGCAGGCTGACTACGAACCGGCTACCCCGCCCCAGGCCGTCGCTGAACACCTCGATGCTGCCGCCGTGCAGTTCGATCAGTTGCTTGGCCAGCGCCAGTCCGACGCCCAGACCGCCGTCTGACCGATGGTGCACTGGCTTGGCCTGGCTGAACATTTCGAACACGTAAGGGATCATGGTGTCTGCGATGCCAATGCCGGAATCACGAACTTCGACCACCACGTTCTCACCCTCACACCGCAGATCCAATTCGATCCGTCCCCCCTCCGGCGTGTACTTCAGGGCGTTGTGGACCAGATTGTCGAAGAGCTGCACCAGTCGCACGGCATCGCCTTCGGCCCGGACGACTTGAGGGGGCATTGCCAGAGTCAGGGACTGTCCTTTCGCCTCCGCCCCCGATCGATGGTCCTCCACGACGCCGCTCAGCAGTTCTCCCAGATCGAGAACCTGCCTGGACAGCGTAATCTTGCCGCGCGACACGCGCGCCACGTCCAGCAGTTCATTCACCAGACAGACGAGATGCGCGCTCTGTTTCTTGATGATCGCCGTGGCCCAGCGCACCAGGGCAGGGTCTCCGACGCCCCTGCCTTCGAGGACGTCGGCGGCCGACACGATCGGGGCCAGCGGATTGCGCAATGCATGGCCCAACATGGCCAGGAATTCATCCTTGCGCCAAGCGGACTCGCGCAGTTCCTCGGCCTGACGCGTCAGTTCCTGTTCGATGCGCTTGCGTTCTGAAATGTCTCGGACCGACGACCACAAGCCGCTGGCACGGCCCGCCACGTCGCGCGATAAATAGGTTCTCAACTCCACCGGTACGACCCGGCCGTCCTTGGCCCGATAGGCCGTTTCGTAGACCTCGGAATAGCCCTGCGGAAAAATCTGTTCGCGCAGGATGCGGTCGTCGGCAGCTCGCCATGCGTCCGGTGTCAACTCAACCAGCGTCAGTCTCGCGAGTTCCTCGGCGGTAAATCCCAACAGCTCGGCGAAGGGTTGGTTGAACTCGAGTATCCGCGTCTCGAGATCGGTCCGGACGAAGCCGTCGCGGAGGCTTTCGTGCATGAGGCGGTAATTGTCCTCGTTGCGCTTCAGTGTGCTGACGTCGATCATCGCCACGCGACAGGTCTCGCCGACGGTGTCGAGCAGCGCGGTCAAGTGCAGGTGGATCGGTGGCACGGCGGGGAGGGGCTGCACCGCAACCGTGATCGAGTGCTCGCCACGGCTTTCGAAGACGCGGGTCATGAAGCCATTGAACGGCGACAAAGACGATCCCGTCATGAAGGCGCTCAGCCGCGTTTCCTTGAGCTCCTCCCGCGCTGCGCCCAAGAGGCGGGATGCGGCCAGATTGCACTGGCGGATTGCGCCCGAACAGTCCAGGGTGAGATAGCCTGCAGGCGCCAGTTCGTACAAATCGGTGTAGTGCTCGCGGTCGGCCTCGATCCGCACGCCGGTCTCCTGCAACGCAGCATTCTGCATTTCCAACTCGATTTGGTGGACCTGGAGGTCATGCAGCAGCTTCCGAATGTCCGCATCGCTCGAGCCCACGGCAAGTTCCGAGTTTGAGTTTGATGTCACTGTGGTATCCATTAAGAAGTTGTCCCCGAGCCTCAAGCATATCCTCGTTGTGGGAACGGAGACCCCGTCTGGTCAAACCGACAGGTTGTGTGCCCATCGGCCACCTGTTGGGCGCGCGTCGGTTCCGCGTTTCTGCTTTCTGAAAGGGCTTTCAACTCGCGGCTTCGCGTAGCTGGGCCTCGAGGGTCTTGGCGACGGTGATGTCGGCGAACGTGATCACGACGCCATCGATCACGTTCTCGGCTGTGCGGTAAGGCATGATCCGAACCGTGAACCAGCGTCCGTCGCTGGTTGGGACATCCTTGGCGGAGAACACCAGCGTACGGAGTACTTCCTCGGCATCGGCGTACAACTCGGGGTAGTTCAGGTCGCTGACGATATCGCTCAATGGTCGTCCGGCATCGCTGGGAATCAGCTTGATGATCCGGTTGGCCGGAACGGTGAAACGCCGGATGCGCAGTGCGCTGTCCAGGAATACCGTCGCAATTTCGGTGCTGTTCAGCAGGTTGGTCATGTCGTTGCTGGCTCGCGAAAGATCGTCGATCTTCGATTGCAACTCGGCATTGACCGTCTGGAGTTCCTCGTTCAAGGACTGCATCTCTTCCTTTGATGTAGTCAGTTCCTCATTGGTCGATTGCAGTTCCTCATTTGTCGATTGCAGTTCCTCGTTGGCCGACTTGAGTTCTTCCTGGGAACTCTGCATCTCTTCGCGTGTGGTCTGGATGGTCACGCGGAGTTGCTCGACCTCCTGCTCCAAGGCGGCCTCCCGCGCACTGCGCCGTGACGACCGGCGTGGTGCCATCACGGTCTCCAGCGTCGGTTCGGCGCGTTCGTGGAACACGATCATGACCATGCCGCGCAGTGGCTCCGGCTGCTCCAGGGGCTCTATCGTCAACGTCACGTAACGCGTTCCCTGAGGCGCATCCAGCTTGAGATCCGGCACGGTGAGGGTCGTTTTTTGTCGCAGCGCGTGCTGGAATGCCTGCGTCAGGTCGAAGCGCAACGGCTCGCGCGCCATCGCGTAGATGTTCCAGTTGGCCCTGCCCGACGCCGGCTCAAGGTAGTTTCCGGTCCGGCCGTTGATGTACAGAATGTCACCTTGATGCGTGGTGAGGACAGCGGCCGGGGCGTGGCGCCGCAACAGTACCTGATCGGCCAGTGTCTGAAGATTGGCGGTGTGCGCGAGCGGCGTTACTTGGGGCAGCACCGCTTGCGGCGTGGCCATCGGACTGGTGGGGAATTCGATCGTCCCGATGCGGGGTGTTCCAACGTTCCGCTGAAACAGGCGTGCCTTGCCCTCGATGGGTGTGAACAGGTCGCTGAATGCGCCGATGGTTTCCGCACTGCCGAGAAGCAGAATTCCGCCAGGGTTCAGGCTGTAGTGGAACAGCGGTACCACCTTTTTCTGGACCTCGGCAGTGAAATAGATCAGCAGATTGCGGCAGACCAGGATGTCCAGTTTGGTGAACGGTGGGTCGGACAGCAGGTTCTGCGGTGCGAAGATCACGAGTTCCCGTATCTCTTGCGATATACGATAGCCGCGCGGGTCGGTAACGAAAAAGCGGGCCAGCCGTGCAGGCGAGATGTCCGCGGCGACCTTCTTGGGATAGACCCCGCGTCTTGCCGCTTCAATAGCCTCGGCATCCAGATCGGTGGCATAGATCTGCATGGACACGGGCTGCTCCGGGTGCTGCGCCTCCAGCGCTTCCTTCAGTACGATCGCGAGCGAGTAAGCCTCTTCGCCGGTCGAGCAGGCGGGCACCCAGGCACGCAGGTTGGTGCCGGGAGGCAGGGCTTCCAGCACCCGTGGCAGTGCCAGTGTCTTGAGCGCTTCCCATACCTCCGGATCACGGAAGAAACCGGTCACGCCGATCAGCAACTCCCGGAACAGCAACTCGAGTTCCTGAGGGTTCTCTCGCAAAAATCGAACGTAGTCGGAGATGCGGGCGAGCGCATGGACGCCCATGCGCCGTTCGATACGGCGGTAGAGGGTCGTCTTCTTGTACTGGGAGAAGTCGGCGCCAGTGTGCGAACGCAGCAGGATCAGGATCTTGGTCAGAGCGCTGGAACTGGGTTCTTCGTGCTCTTCCCCTGCCTGGTCGCCGTGACGCAGCGTCGCCAACAACTTCACAGGGAGTTCGTCCGCCGGGGCGATGATGTCGGCCACCCCGGCGTCGATGGCGCTGCGCGGCATGCCGTCGAACTTGGCCGAGGCCGGGGTCTGGACTCCGGTAAGCCCGGCCTTGCCCTTGATGGCTCTAAGCCCTTGCGTGCCATCCGAACCCATACCGGACAGGATCACGCCAACGGCAGAGTGCCCGCAGTCCTCCGCCAGCGCCCGGAAGAAGAAATCGATCGGGAGACGCAGGCCCCGGGACTCGGTCGGTTCGAACAAGTGCAGCACGCCGTGCAGGATCGATAGATCCCGGTTTGGTGGGATGACATACACATGATTTGGGGCGACCTTCCATCCTTCGCTGGCCAGGGCCACCGGCAAGGCGGAGCCACGTTGCAACAGCTCCGGCAGCATGTTGCTGTGCGTCGGATCCAGGTGCTGGACGACGATGAAGGCGCAGCCGCTGTCGGTCGGTACATGCTGCAAGAAGGCTTCCAGCGCCTCCAGGCCGCCGGCCGAGGCACCAATGCCGATGATTGGAAAGCGAGTCTGTTCGGAGTCGACGGTTTCCTTCCGCAGCGTCGCGGTGGATTCTGCCGCGGTGCGCCGTTTTTTTGTGGTCATGATGCTATGGGGGCGAATTCGTCCATGAGGATTGAGCGGCCGAAGCGGTCCGGCTTCAGCACTTGCCCGAACCTTGCACCTCGCCGGCGTGCAAGTCAATCGAAATCAGGAGGAGCCGTGGCCGCGGCGATCATGGCCCGCCTCATCTTCCGCGATGCCGCTTGCAAGCGGAGAGGAATGAACACTGGAGCGAAAGTCGGCGACTTAGCCGTTGGCCTCGCGATACGAAACCATCCGCTGCCGCTCTTCGTCCCACAGGTTGGACTGAAAACAGCCTACGATCTCCCGCAGGGCCAATGACGTGGTGGCCGGCGACTGGAGTTCCGGGATCGCGTCCATCGCCTCCGGCAGTCGATAGAATGGAATCCTGACATTGAGGTGGTGAATGTGGTGGTAGCCGATGTTGCCGGTAAACCACTGCATCACCCGGTTGAGCTGCATGTAGCTCGACGATTCGAGCGCGGCCCGGTAGAACGACCAGGCCTCGGGCGACAGCACGATCATCCGCTTGAAACTGTGCTGGGCGAAAAAGAGGTAGCCGCCGAGCGCGGACGCGATCGTCATCGGCAGCAGCACGACGAAGAACGCGGTGTCGAAACCGCCGAACACCCACAGAACCGCGATCAAGCCGAAATGGGCAGCCAGGGACAGGGCCGAGTCCCAGTGACGGGACGGATCGGCTAGCAGCGGCAGCACGCAGATATTCAGCAGGAAGATCGTTACATAGCCGAACAGAACCGTCAGCGGATGTCGCTCCACACGGTAGCGGGCACGCTCCGCCGGTGTCGCCGCGCGCCACATGCGGGTCGTCATGACCGGGAACGACCCGATGCCCGAGCCTTCGATCTGGCCGACATGGCCATGGTGGTAGTTATGGCTCTTGCGCCAGGACGCGGACGGTGTCAGGGCAAATGCCGCGTAAATCTGGAACAGCACGCGCGCGATGCGCGAATCGCGCAGGATCGCCCCATGCATGAAGTCGTGATAGGTGATGAAGGAGCGCACCATCAGCAGCGCGCCCAGCAGGGATAGCGCCGCTCGGAGCGGCCACGCGGGCGCGAGTCCCGCCCCGGTCAGTACGAACCCCAGTAAGGTGAAGGTCGACAGCACTTGCCACCAACTCTCCGGCACTGATTCCGCGGCGAAAGGCAGGGTGGCCTTCAGGAGTTCCCGCCCCAGCCGAATATCGGCACTGTGCTCGGGCAGCTCGCCCGCCGCGTACGACTCGCCGGGTCGCTCGTCGTCGTATTGCCTATTGCTCATCAGGATGACCCCTCGGCGTCCCCGCTTCGCAACGACGAACTCGGCGCTGGAAAACGGACGCGCGCGTTCAGCTTGCCCCGGCGAAAAAATAATCCGCCGTGACGGGCTTTGTCAAAGCTTTACGCGCCTGCCTGGGCAGGGGGCTCTCGTGTCCCAGCCCCCGTTTTAGGGGGCCATTGTGCTGCGCCGGAGAATGGGGCTTCAGGTCGACAGATCGGGTTCGGGCAGCCGGCTGAAGACATCGCGGACGCCGGCGCTCCATTCACCGCTCAGTGCCATGAAATAGGGATCTCCCACGTCGAAGCGGCGGCGCATCCGGACCCGCAGACTGTCGCGCTCGTAGCAGATCAGGTCGATCGGCATGCCGACGGACAGGTTGCTGCGCATCGTGGAATCGAAGGACACCAGCACGCACTTGGCCGCATCGATGAGCGGTGTCGACGGCGTGATGACCCGGTCGATGATCGGCTTGCCGTATTTGGCTTCGCCGGTCTGGAAGTACGGCGTCGAATCGATGGCGGCTTCGATGAAGTTGCCCTCGGCATAGATCCGGAACAGCCGCATCGGCTCACCGGCGATCTGTCCGCCGACGATGAAGGACGCATTGAAGCCGCCGCTGTCGGACAGATAGGGACCGTCCCGCCGGTCGACATCGCGCATGGCGTCCGACACCAGCGTCGCGACATCGAACAGGGTGCGGGCGGTCCAGACGCTGGGACCGTCGGTTCCGCCGCGCTGTCGCAGCAAGCTGATGACGGCCTGGGTCCCGGCCAGGTTGCCGGAACTCAACAGCACCAACACCCGGTCGTCGTGACGTTCGAAAACGGTCATCTTGCAAAAGGTCGCGAAGTTGTCGACGCCGGCGTTGGTCCGTGAGTCCGACGCGAACACCATCCCTTCCTTGAGCAGGATGCCAACACAGTAGGTCATTGCTCTCTCCTGGACTGTCAGTTGCGCCGGCGGCGGGTGCTGCACGCGGTGCCCGGTGAATGGTGACGCGAGCCCCGGCGGCTTCACATCACTGTTCACGCCCCCACACGCTGGAGCGTGCCGGGAGGCCGGAACGCACCGTCAATCCGTCCCTGGAACCCAGCCTGCGGGCTCGGTCCCGTAGACGATCTCTCCCTCCCGGCCCGCTCCCGCTGCCAAGCAAAGGCGGGTGAATGCCGGCCGGCTTCGCGTACTATAGCAGGGCGCGCGACATCACCTCGGCCCCGACGTCATTCTTGCGCACCGCCCGGATTAGCCCACGCCGTGCGCCGCTGCCGGTACCCGTGCTCAAACGGGAAGCCGGGGACTTCGAGCCCCTGCGCCTCCCGCCGTGATCCCCTTTCAATCCGTCTGCATTCCGAGGAGCAACGGCATGTTTATCAGAATTGGTTTCGAAATTTCCTATTCATTTCCGCAGCCGACAGAAATGATCCTGATGCTGTACACGCATCCGAGTCGAGCGCCCTCATTGCTGAGTCCTGAGCGGCTCGTCACCACGCCGGCGGTGATCATCGAGGACTTCTTCGACGTCTACGGCAATCGCTGCGCGCGGACATTCTGCTCGTCGGGCCGCCTGCGCTTGAGGTCCGATGCGATCGTTGCGGATGACGGGTTCCCGGATCCGGTCGTCCGCGACGCGCAGCAGCACCGCGTGCGCGAACTGCCGGCCGACACGCTGCTGTACCTGCTGGGGAGCCGCTACTGCGAGATCGAGAAACTGACCGAGTTCGCCTGGCAGCAGTTCGGCCAGGGGCCGACCGGCTGGGACCGGGTGCAGGCCATCTGCGACTGGGTGCACCAACACGTCGTGTTCTCACACGAAGCGGCCCGCTGCGACCGGACGGCTTATGACACCTTCATCGATCAACGCGGTGTCTGCCGCGACTACACGCACCTGGCCATCACTTTGTGCCGCTGCATGGGCATTCCGGCGCGCTATGCTACCGGTTACCTCGGTGACATCCAGGTTCCGGTGGAGCCGCCGATGGACTTCAGCGCCTGGTTCGAGGTGTTCCTGGGCGGGCAGTGGCGCACCTTCGATGCGCGTAACAACCAGCCGCGTGTCGGGCGAATTCTGATGGCCCGCGGGCGCGATGCCGCGGATGTCGCCCTGACCACCACCTTCGGTAGCCACCGTCTGGAGGAGTTCACGGTCCGGACCTATCAGGTCTCGGATGTCGACCCCCTCCGCGAGCTCGGGACCTGACCGGCAAGCCACCCACCATGGAGCGCTCCGACCGAGCGCAGCGGTGCCGCTGGCGCGGGGCTGAAGCGTTGTAGCCGCGGCCGCGATGCCTGCTTGCGTGCGAAAGACGGGTTCAAAGCGCGTGTGAGTGGCGGGATTGAAACCCCGGTGCGGCGGGTCAGCGTGGATCGTCGGAGTGTTCCAGCGATCAATTACCCCTTTTCACTGGTGAGCTGAAAAGGGGTTTTCGATACGGATGGAAAGCCGATAGAAAATTTAAGTGGACATTGCAGGCTCGGCGGGTTACCTTGACTCCAGTTTGTCGCGGCGCGATTTTTGTCTCGCGTCGAGGATCCGGAATATACCTTTCAGTCTCTGCCATTCGGCACCTGCTAGTCCCGCCTCCTCCTGCTCCCTCGTGTTTTTCCCTACCTTGGGTCAAACGCAGACGAAAGCCTAAAGGGTTTGCGCTTCAAACAGTTACCATCAGGTAACGGTGTCTTTATTCAAACTAGTCGGTACTTATATGAGCAAGAAACTCTACGTTGGCAACCTGAATTTTGCGGTTACCAATCATGATCTGGAAGGGATGTTCAGTCCTTTTGGCGCAGTGCAATCCGCCAATGTCATCACCGAGCGGGATACCGGGCAATCGAAAGGTTTCGGTTTCGTCGAAATGGCCAGCGCCTCGGACGCCAATGCCGCGATCACCGCGCTGAACGGCAAGGACATGGACGGCCGCAACCTGACCGTCAACGAAGCCCGTCCGCGCGGCGAGGGTGGTACCGGTGGTGCCTTTGGCGGTGGCGGCAATCGTGGTCCGGGTGGTCCCCGCGGTGGGTTCGGTGGCGGCCGTCGCTTCTAAGGACGCGCTGATTCATTCAGCGCTTCCCGCGATGCAGGGATGATCCTGCTGTTACCCTAAGCTACGCGACCGGGGGCGCCAGCGCGCCCTCCGTCGGCCTGAAGCGAACGAAGGCCGATGCTCGATTCATTTCGAGCATCGGCCTTTTTCGTGCGCCAGGCGGCGCCGACCGCGGGTGAGGGGGTTCGCTCACTCCCCTTTCGAGCGGTAACGAGAGCGGGGCCGGGGAGACGGGACCGTCTGCGGGATACACCCCGCAAGCCGAGCCTGTGCGGACATATTCATGGCGTGTGTCGTTTCCCCGGCCCCCGCCGGAACAGGATGAGTGTGAACGGCTCCGCGTCACGGTGCCTCCCGACGGGTGCGAGACCGCGCCGTGTGCGTCACACCCGGGGAGTGCCCGGTTTTCGGCAGGATCGTCTCCAGGACGCCGAACAGGAAGCGGAAATGGAAGCCGACGCCGAGGATGACGCCGAGGTGCAGCAACTCGTGCGGACCCAGGACGCCGGGCACAATGACGGGCATGCGCAGGAATTCCAGCAGGCCACCGACCGTGTAGGCCACGCCGCTGTAAACCAGCGGTCTGACCAGCCGGCCGCCATAGCGGCGCCACAGCACGATGCCGGAGGCGAGCCCGATCCAGCCTAGCCCCATGAACAGGGAAAGTCCCAGCCACTCAGGTATGTCGTCGAAAAAAATCGCCTTCAGCGTGATGCCGGTGATGGCCAGGCTCCATATCAGGAGCAACACGCCCCAGCGGCCCGCTCCGGAAAACAGCAGCCAGTGGATCGGTGTGAAGCTGCCGGCAATCAGCACGAAGATGCCGGCGTGGTCCAGACGCTGGAGCACCGTGTGACCCGTGCCCTGCGGATCGAGCAGGTGATAGACGCCGCTCATGCTCAGCAGAAACACCGAGGAGAAGACGAAAACGGCCAATACGAACAGCCGTGCGGCATCGCCCCTTCCTCGGCGCAACAGGTAGATGCCGGCGACGAAGTAGACGCCCGCAGCGAGCAGGTGGCTCAGTGAACTGACGGGCTCCGAAAACCCGGGAATGGCGATGGTGGTGTCGGGCATCGTGCCTCCGTTGCAGTCATTGGGAACGCATGTTCCCATGAGGTTCAGACCGCGAGCCCGCGCATGCGCGACCGAGTCAGGGCGTCGGGGTCGGGCCCATTCCGATAGGGTGGCCGGGGTGGGGCTGCCGCGCGGTGCGGATCTTGGAGTGTCGATGGTATCACTCCCGTTCGCCCTGCTACGGTGGCCGGACAGGGGCGCACCGAGCGCAAGAGAACCTTCGCCAGTCGCGAGCGATGCCCGTCCCTGTTCGCGCCCCGCACGGCCCGTAGTCGCCGGATGGTCTGCGCGCCGCATCGACTGCCTCGGGAAATTACCCCATCGCTGCAAGGTGCTGTGTTACTCTGCTTTGGCGGGTGCAGCGCGTTCGTGAGCCGGGCCCGTTGCGTCCGACCCGCGGACCGCTGGCGGTCCACAGACTCCCCCCGCATTCGGGCTCGCGCCCGACGTCTGCTCGACGAGTACCGATCGATTCCTGTGCAGGCCCCGGCAATGGCCTCAGAGGATCGACCCCCCGCGCCAACCGCCGCTGCCCCGTATGGCACCGTTCGCGCCGCCTAACCATTGGAGAGCGCCATGTTACCCACTGACTCGAAGCCGTCCGCAACGCCGGCTGGAAAGGTCGCCTTCCAACAGACCTGTGGCGCCTGCGGCTGTGTCTTTCGGGTCGAAGTGACCTGGCAACGTTCATTTTCGTACAAGGTCACCGAGGAACAGCGCTACGCTTGCCCCGAGTGTCAGCGCGGCTGCCGCATCAAGACGGCCAGTACTCCGGAGGTGACGCTGATCTCGCAACGTACCGACGGCCTGACCTGAACGGGATAGCCGGGGCACCCGATAACGGGCGGCGGCGCTGAGCGACGGCCTCGCTGCCGGAAGGGCGGCTCCGTCGCGTCGATGCGTATGGGCCGGCGCCTCGTGGCGCTCCGGCCACAGTGACCGGCTGCCCTATTCGGAATCCAGAAAGGTCTTGAGCGGCCCGGACTGAGTGGACTCGCGCAGCTTTCGCATGGCTTTGGCCTCGATCTGCCGGATTCGCTCCCGCGTCACATCGAACTGTTTGCCGACCTCATCCAGCGTTTGGTCCGTATGCGTGTCGATGCCGAAACGTAGGCGCAGGATCCGGGCTTCGCGCTCGGTAAGACAGGCCAGGGCCTGCTCGGTGGCTTCGCGTAGCCCGGCGACGGTTGCGGACTCGAGGGGACAAAGTCCGCTAGTGTCTTCGAGCGTGTCGCCGAATTCCTTGTCGCGCTGCTCGCCCACCGGCGTGGCCGTCGAAATCGGTTGCTCCCCGAGTTTCAATACCTTTCGTACCTGCTGCTCCGGCATCTCCAGTCGCTTGGCGATCTCCGCCGCCGTGGCCGCACAGCCGGTCTCCTGCGAGATGCGGTGGGCCGTCCGGTTGACCTTGCCCATGAGTTCGACCATATGGACGGGCACACGGATCGTGCGTGACTGGTCGGCTACGGCGCGGGAAATCGCCTGCCGGATCCACCACGTGGCATAAGTCGAGAATTTGTAGCCGCGTCGGTATTCAAACTTGTCCACCGCCCGCATCAAGCCCAGATTCCCTTCCTGAATCAGGTCCAAAAAGGGCATCCCACGGTGGGTATGCTTTTTCGCGATGGAGATGACCAGTCGCAGATTGGCCGCGATCATCTCCTGCTTCGCCAGGCCGGCCGCATGATTTCCCGCCAGCCGCGCGCGGTGGAGCTCTTTGGTCTCGCCAACGCTGAGGCCGTTCTCCCGTTCGATCCGGGCCAGACAGTCCTGAGCGCGCTCGATCTCGGCGGCATGGACAGCGAGTGCCTCGGCATAGTCCTTATCGTGGTGCAGTTGGGAGACCAGCCACGCGGGATCGGCTTCGTGGCCGGGAAAGCTCTGCAGGAATTCGCGCCGCGGCATTCTCGACCGTTCGACCGCGAGATCCATGATCAAACGCTCCTGGGCCTGGATGCGCTTCATCGAATCCGTCAGGTGTTCGGACAGCTCCTTGAGGAACCGGGGCGTGGTTTTGAACTCGAGGAAAAGGTCCGCCAGTTCGTCGAAGGCCACCCGGGCGCGTTCGTCGTGACGTCCGAACTGTTGCTGGGCGTCCAGCGTGTTCCGGTATTGGCGTTTGAAGTCGACCAGCTTCGCCATGATCGCGTTTGGATCCGGCTCGTCGTCGTCGTCAACGGCGTCGTCGGGTGCCGAGTCTTCTCCTGCCGGTGTCTCCGCCGCACTGACCAGCGCAGGTGCAGGGCAGGCATCAACCAGGCCCGTGACGAACTCGGAGAGAACGACATCCCCCGCTTCGACCCCATCGATCACCTGGTCCAGGTGCTTCATCGACGGCGCAAAACGCACCAGGACCGAGGCCGCCTGATGGAGGCCCGCCTCGATACGTTTGGCAATCGCCAGTTCCTCGGCGCGTGTCAGCAGTTCGACGGCGCCGATCTCCCGCAGATAAATCCGCATCGGATCGGTGCTGGTGATCTTGTCGGCGTCCTTCAGCAACAGTGCGGCCGCCTCGGCCGCCTCCTCCGCTTCATCCGTGACGTCCCGCGCGTCCGCGGGCACGGCTTCGGGCAGCACTTCGAGTTCGGACACCTCTTCCCGGACCTCGATGCCCATGGCATTGATCAGCCCGATCATTTCGTCCATTTGCTCGGAATAATCGATCAGGCTGCCGGAGAGCTGATCATTCACTTCCTCGAACGTCAGAAAACCCTGCGTTTTGCCTTTGGCAAAAAGTTCTCTGAGCTGAGCCTGTCGGTCTTCGAGATGCATAGGGGAAGGATCACGCGAATGTGTTGGCTGCTGCAAAGGGCGACCGCCCCGTAACAGATCCGTTCGTTACGTTGGTACGGCCACCCGCCGGGTCCCGTCGAGGAACCGCTCCCACTCATCATCACCTTGCGGTGGCCTTCCGCTGACTGCCGGTGGTCTGCCCGTACCGACCGGTCCAATCGTGCTGGGGCTCGAACCATCGATCCGGTTAACCGGGCGGCAGGTCCGGCGCGGCATCGATGAGGGACCTCGTGGCAACCGTCCCGAGCCTTCCGGCGGAACCGGTCAGGCACGTACTCCGCTCTAAGACCATGTCAGGCGATGGGGTCGGGGGTTGGTGTGCAAGCGGTTGTTCGGGCGGGTGCAAAGCGATTCTTCTCAGCAGTCGCTGTCCCAGGGCGGGGCTGCCGATGACTCGTCTCATGTGCTTCCGGCTCTGTCCGCTGCGCCGCCCTGTGCGCGTGCAGCGTGCGGGCTGACTTTATCGTTTCCGAGCGCCTTTGTGCGTTGCCGGGACGGGGGCTTGGCGCGCGCTTCCCGGTCGTCTCCCGCGACCGCCGCTCAGTATACGCTTTCGGTAGACACTTGACTCAGCGTTGTCGCGAGCAAGGTCCGCGCTCGCGACCGCCGCTTCTCGTTGCCCTGAGTGAGACCGTACGAGGCCACTCGTGCCGGCGCCGGCGCCGGTGCCGGTCCGGTGCCGGAATCGGTGCGTTGGGCCGGCTCAGTCCTTCTCCACCGTAAAAGCAGGCTTGGGCGAGCGGCGATCCCGAGTTTCGGCGCAGCGTCCGCCTCGTGCCTCGGACGAGCGCAAGGTTCGATCCTCCCCGGATTCCTGTTACAGTCGCTCGCGGTCGGCGGTCGGATGACCTGGCGTTGCTGCCTCGCCCGTCCATCCATCGGTCAGCCGTCGGAAGGCGCTTGGTGAGCGCCGATCGGAATGCGCCGAAGGGACGGTACCGGTCAGGCTGGAACAGAGGAACGGAGCAGAGATTTCGCGTGATGTACTGGATTTATGACGAACCGACCTGGGTCCTGGGTTTGGTCACGACGCTGGGATTTCTGCTGCCCGCCGTGCTGGGTCTGATGCTCGGCCGGAAATGGATCTACCGGACCTTCCGGCTGTCGGATGAAACCAACGAGTCGGTCAACGGGTACTTTGCCGGCGCGGGCGTGCTGTATGGTCTGCTGCTGGGCCTGGTGGCCGTCGCCACCTGGCAGAACTACGACTCCGCCAATTCCACGGCCAGCAAGGAAGCGTCTTCGATAGCCGCCTTGTATCGGGATGTCTCCGCCTTTCCGGAGCCCGAACGTGGTCAGTTGCAGAACCAGCTGGAGCAGTACCTGAACTACGTGATCGACGTGGCGTGGCCAGCGCATCGGCACGGGGAGGTGCCGCATGGCGGCACGCTGCTGCTGTCCCGGTTTCAGGTCGTTCTGACGGGCTTCCAGCCTTCGAATACCAATCAGCAGGCGATCCTGGCCGAGGCGCTGACGGCCTTCAACAAGCTGGTGGACGCGCGGCGAATGCGTATGGATTCCGTCGAGACGGGACTCCCGGGCGTGTTCTGGGTCGTCATTCTGGCCGGGGCCATCCTATCAATTGTATTGACCTACACCTTTCACCTGCCCACGCTGCGCGGACACCTGATGCTGACCGGCATTTACTCGCTGTTTCTGGGCTTCATGATTTTTCTCGTGGTGGCGCTGGACAACCCGTTCCGGGGCGAGTTGAGTGTCACGCCCGAATCGTACGTCCACGTGCTGAACGGCCTGGCTGAACTCGATCCCGCACGGCAGTGAGCCACTCCGGTTGCCTGCCGCAGACCCGATCGGCACCGCAGATCCGTTCGACCGGTCCTGATGTCGGATGCTGACCGGAACGCGCGAGTGATTTCGTGCGCATGGCGCACGCGAGATGCTTCCGCTGTAGCGTGCGCTGTGCCCACGAACCGCCTGGGTCGGGATCGCCGATCCGTTGGCCCGGTGACGACGCCGCGTGCTGGCCGGAAGGCGCGTGCCTTGCGCTTCAGCCGTTGTGTCTGCGTGGCGACCGGCGTTGCGGTTGCCGGCTGGAAGGGCGCGCCCGTGGAAGGCGTCGCTTGAGCTTATCGACCGGCCGCTTCGAAAAATTTCTTGATGTCGTCGTACGCGGCAACGATTTCCTTCGTTTTTCGTTCAGCCACGACCCGAAGTTCCGGGCCGAGATGGGCGACCTTGTCCGGGTGGTATTGCTTGACCGTGTTCCTGTAGGCTTGCTTGGCCTCTTCAAAGGTCGCGAACTCGGTCAGGCCCAGCACGTTCAGCGCCGCCTTGACCTCGTCCGGCATCGTGCGCGCTTCCCTGGTGCTGCCCGTTTGCGGCGCTTCGGCTTGTGGGCCGGGCACCATCACCAGCACATAAGGCTCGGTCTGGACTCGGACCGGCTGATAGCGCGCGCCGCAGTTCGGACAGGCGTGACTGCCCGGATTGATCGGAAGATGAATGCGCAGTTTGTGCGCGCAGACCGAGCAGGGGAATTCGAATGAGTCCTTCGCTGCCTGCTCCGAACGGGTGTCCTCGTCCTGCCGCGCTGAGCCGCGAGGATCCTCTGACGGGAGCGCGTCGCGCTCATGCAGTATCTGGCGAACGGCTTCGAAGGTTTCCTCGATGTAACTCGATTCCGGCCTGTTCCGCTCTTCCCAGATGCTGATCAGATCCTGTGTGGTGAACAGGGAGTACTGCCACTTGAGATTGCGGATGAAGTCGTCGTGCATGGTTGAAGCTTGAACACGGAACGGAAGGTAGCGGGAATTGGCCGTTGCCTGCGGCATTGCTCGGTAAGCAGGCCTCGATGGCCCGGTGGGGAAACGGCCCCTCTGTGGCTCCCCAGGCATGCGCGCATTGTCCCGATCCCGTTGCTCGATGTCGAGCATCGAGTCCTGGCGGCAGTGGCGGTCAGTCTCCACATGGCTTCGCCGCGGTGCCGCGACCTTCGGGTAGGCCTGCGTCGGGAAGGCTCAGGCTGGTTCCGCTTCGCTCGGAAGCCTACAGCGCTTCAGGCACGTTACTATTGGAACGCGGTCTCGCTATCGCTGGTTTCGTCATCTGCCACTCCCCTATGCGATCTGGAACGACAAGCGCGAGTCCTGCGACCACGGCGACATGCTCAGCCGCGTGTTTCTGCTGGAATTGCAGTGCCGGCACCGCTTTCCGGGGAGCACCGGTCGGTTGCTGCCAGCTTGCATCGGCCCCGTGGAGGCCGGGTGGCGACGCATGACACGGAATGAGCCCGTTCGGGGTCCCGGAAAGGACGTCGTTTGTCGGTGCAGCGGGACCACGGCGGCGCAAATCAAGCGGCTCGTCGACAGCGGTGTGACCGATCTCGACGGACTGTCCCGAGCGACGGGTGCGTGTTCCGGCTGCGGGTCGTGCGACCATGACATCCTGGCGCTGGTGGCCGAGTACACCCGTCCGCGGTAGGGGCGGCGCCGCAGCCGATTGACGACTGCGAACCCGGAGCGCACCATTCGGACTTCACCGTGGTGAGAGCGGTCCCGCTTGCGGTTCGGCTCGTCGCAAGGCATCAGCCGGGATCGTCTGGCGCCGCATGGGGTTTCGGTGCCGTCGACAGTCGCGTATGGCTCTGGCTTCAGGATGTCGCCGGTCCTTGCGGCCGCAACCCGGTGCAGTGCCTTGCCCGGGCGCTGGGCCGGGAACGAGTCGCCCCGGCTTTCCGCTGTCATTACGCTTTGGTCCTTGGCCCGAAACAGTGTTGCCGACACGAAGAAGATGGCAAGCGTTCGTCTGCGATTCCCGCGGTGGGTATGGTCGGTCAGTGCGGCACTGATGACGGCATGTGGCAGTCCGGGTTACAACAATAATCCCTCTCAGCAGATTTCGGATAATCGGGTCGGGTGCGAGGCGGCCACGGATTTCTTCGCTGTCAATTTCAGTATCCACCTGCAGCCCGCGGATTTGAGCCAGGATGCGCGCCTGACGAAAGACGTGTTCCAGTCCTACTGCCATGAGATACCGCAGCCGGGCAATGTATTCTTTACGGCCGACCTCGTGGGTAACGAGCTGAGGAAATTACCCATCGGGATTCGGCTTGTGGAACGGGAGTTCGTCGGTGGTGATCCGGGTTCTCCGGAGAGCTTCGCGGATCGGGACATCACGGCGGAAGTTGCTGCCGTCGCTTATCCCAAGGGCGTCATCGAGTCCCGGTTCGTGCTCGAGAGTACTGGCTATTACGCGATCGACCTGATTCGTGGCGGAGACGCCGGCGTTGCGGAAAAGGATGTGCTGCGCATCCCACTGACGGTCGGGATTGGCGTCGGGACTGCGCCCTTGACGAAAGCCATCCTGGTGAAGCTGGGCATCACGGTGGCTGCCGTCGCGTTCTGTCTGGCGGTGTTTCGGCTGCTCAAGGCGCGCAGACTCATTTAGCCCATGCTCGGGAATCCATCTCCCGCGCATACCGAGGGTTTCGCCACGACTCGACGCCTGCGCCCCTCGGCTGAGGTCCCGCGGGTTTCGCCGGCTGACCGGACGCGACTCGCGGCGCGAGTTCCGGCACTTTTTCGATCTGTTGACGATGGAAGACGAATGAAGACGACCTACACGGCGTTGTGCGCCACTCTGGCCTTTGCCTGCCTGCTTACGGGCTGCAATTTCCAGCAACCCGAGTACGTGCGGATGATCACCGCGCCCGAGCTGCAGAGCCTGATGCAGCGCGACGATATCTTCCTGGTCGATGTTCACACGCCCGAACAGCCGCATATCAAGGGGACCGATCTGTTCGTTCCGTACGACCAGATCGAGCAGTACCAGGACCGCTTCCCGCGGGACAAGAACACGCCCATCTATCTCTATTGTCGCAGCGGGCCCATGGGTAATTCGGCCGCACGGTCGCTGCATGCCCTAGGTTACCGAAACCTGGCCAATCTCGACGGGGGCGCCAACGCGTGGCGGGCCGCCGGCTTCGCGTTCCAGTAGCGGTGCGGCCTGCAGATGCGCGACGAGGCCACCTCGTCACTGGGTCATAGGGCGCTTGCGTGCTCTGAATAGGGCTGCCTTCCGTACTGCCCGAGCCGCTCGCTTGCGAGCCGGCCCCGCCGCCAATCCCGCCCGCCCGGGATCGTCAATAGGAAAGAACGCCTATAGCGAAAGAGACGCTTACGTGTTCTGCTAGTCAGCCAGGGTTCCAAGGATGGTTCTCCCGGTATCCGAAACGGTGCCGAGTCATCCGCCGACGGCGGTCGCCTTCACACCCGGGGCGACGCCGCGGTTCCTGTTTCGCACGCTGCCGCCTCCGGCGCACTGCCGACCCGTAGCCCCCTGGGGTATTCACAATGATCCCACGATTGCTCCCCGCCAATGTCTTTGGTGCGTGGCACCGAACCCTGCGTGCGGGCCTGGCCGCAGTGGTCTTGATCGGCCTGGGAGCCGGCGCTGCCGCTTACTACCGAATGGAGTTGCAGCGGGCCGAGCAACTCGTCGGGGCCGAACTCGCCGCGATCGGCGAACTGAAGGCGGTCATGGCGGGGCAGTGGAGGTCCGAGCGGCTCGGGGATGCCAGGATCCTGATGGACCGGCCATTCTTCAGCGAGGCAGTTACCGCCTGGATGCGCGCGCCGACTCCGGAACAGGCGGAGCAACTGCGCGACCGCTTCCGCACCCTGCAACTGGCTTACGGTTACGTCGACATCCTACTGCTGGATCGCGACGGCCACCCCAGCCTGAGCGTCCGGGACCGTCCCGCGCCCTTGACGGCAGACGACCGGGATGCAGTCGTTGCGGCGCTGCGAACCCGCCAACCCGTGCTCACGCCATTGCACTGGGAAGGAGAGACCGCGGTGCCTAGGATCGATGTGATCGCACCGATATTGCCCGAGGGTGATCCCTTGGGCGCAATCGTCCTGATCCAGGATGCGCGCAAGACCCTCTATCCCCTGCTGGCGCTTTGGCCGCTACGCGGCATCATCGGGACCACGTCGATCAAGATGCACGAGGGCGGTGCGGTTTTTCGGATTTCTCCATCTCGGCCCGATGGCGAGGGGGACGGGCCGCGCCCGCGCTCACCTGAGATGCCCCACGACAATGGCACGATTCAGGCGCATCAGCCGGTGCCGGGTTCGCCCTGGCTGGTAAGCACCGAGGTCGAGCGGGACACGGCCCTGGCGACAGCTCGCAGCCAAGCATTGAAGACGCTCGTCGCAGTGGCCAGCCTGCTCGCGCTGCTCGGTGCGTCCGGTGTGGTGCTGTGGCAGCGGCGACAACACAAACTTTACCAGGCGCTTTACGCCGCCGAGACCGCTCGGCGCGAAACCGATGCGCGTTATGAACTGGTGTTGGAGGCCGTCGAGGACGGGATCTGGGACTGGGACTTGCGCACGCATGCGATATTTCTGTCGCCGCGCTGGAAAGCTCTGCTTGCGTGTTCGTCGTTCCACGAACCGCATGGTGCGGCGGCTGCCCTGTTCGACGGGGTGCACCCGGACGATCGCGACAGGGTGAGGGACGCTCTGCAGCGGCACTGGGACGGCCACGCAGAGTACCGGGCCGAGTTTCGTCTCCGTGACCGGAGCGGTCGCTACCGCTGGGTGTTGTCACGAGGCCGCGCGCTGCGTGATCAGGCAGGGAAGCCGCTGCGCATGCTCGGTGCAGTGACGGATATCTCGGAGCGGAAGGCGGCGGAGGACGCCTTGCTCTGCAGCGAGAGACAGGTGCGGGAGCAGCGCGACGAATTGACGTGGATCTATGACCATGCGCCGATCGGCCTGTGTGTTCTGGATCGGGATCTCCGCTATCGGCGCATCAATCGCTGGCTGGCGGAGATGAATGGCCCGGCAGCGGAGGACCATCTTGGGCGTGCAGTGGGCGACATCGTGCCATCGCTGCTGGCGGATGTCGAAGCGGTCAGCCGCGAGATTCTGAGCACGGGTCGGGCTGTCATCAATCGGGAGTTCGCGGGAGAAACGCTGGCACGGCCCGGCGTGACGCGCCACTGGAACGAAAGCTGGTATCCGGTATTCGATGAGAGCGGGGCCATCACCGGCTTTGGCCTGGTGGTCGAGGAAATCACCGAACGCAAATGCGCCGAGCGCCAGTTGCGGGACAGTGAAGAGCGATTCCGTCTCTTCATGGACAACAGTCCCACGCTCGCCTGGATGAAGGACGCACACGGCCGGTACGTCTATGTCAGCCAGGCGTTGGAGCGGTGGTTTGCCATCCCGCGGGAGGACTGGTTCGGCAAGACCGACGCGGAGCTATGGCCCGATGCAACGGCCCGGCAGCTCCACGACCACGACCTGGAGGTTTTTGCGAAGGACCAGGCCATCCAAATCACCGAAACCGTCCCCGATCCGGATGGGAGCGACAGCCATTGGCGCGTCGCCAAGTTTCCATTTCACGATGCGTCCGGGAACCGGTTCGTAGGCGGCATCGGCCTCGAAGTCACCGCAGAATGGCAGCGCGAAGCGGCATTGCGGGCCAGTGAGGAACGCCTCAGCCTCGCCCAGCAGGCTGGTGGCATTGCCATCTGGGATAGCGATCTTGCCTCGCACCGGGCCACGCTGTCCGAGTCGTATCGTAGCCTTTTCGGGTTACCGGAGGACGCACCCTGCGGTTACGGCGACTTCCTCGGCCGGGTGCATCCGGACGACCGCGCCGCAGTGGACGCGGGCTTTCAGGCCGCGCTGGCGGGGGCAGGCCGTTATGAGCAGGAATTTCGCATCCTCCGGGACGATGACGGCATGGTCCTCTGGGTGGCGGGCAAAGGCCAGGTTCATTTCGCTGCCGATGGAAGGCCGGTCCGAGCCATGGGCGTGGTCTACGACATAACGCAACGCAAACGGGCGGAGGAGCGCCTGCAGTGCGCTCTCAACGAGGCTACCGACGAGCGGATGCGACTCGAAGCGGTCATGGAAGCACTGCCCGTGGGGGTGGCGATCCTCGATTCCCAAGGGGGCTATGTCCGTTCCAACCAGGCCTTCGAACAGATCTGGGGTGGTCCCCGGCCTTCGGTTCGGTCGGTCGCCGACTACGGCGCCTATCGGGCCTGGTGGGTGCAGACAGGGCAGCCGGTCCAGCCGGAAGAATGGGCTTCGGCGCAAGCGATACGCACGCGGGCCCCGGTCGTGGGGCAGAGGCTGCAGATCGAGCGCTTCGATGGTTCGAAGGTGATTGTGCTCAACAGCGCCGCGCCGGTGTTGACGGGATCGGGGATGATCGCCGGCTGTGCTATCGCGATCATGGACATCAGTGAAAGTGTCGCTCAGGCCGAAGCCCTGCGGGAGAGCGAACGGATTTTTCGGGCCATCGGCGAATCCATCGATTACGGCGTGTGGATCTGTACCCCCGACGGCCGCAACACCTACGCCAGCGAATCCTTTCTCAAGCTGGTCGGGCTCACCCGTGCGCAGTGTTCCGATTTCGGCTGGGGCGAGGTGCTGCATCCCGAGGATGCCGATCGCACGCTAGCGGCCTGGCAGCAGTGTGTCCGGACCGGCGCTCAGTGGGACATCGAGCATCGCTTTCGCGGAGTCGACGGTCAGTATCACCCGGTTCTGGCGCGCGGCGTGCGCGTGCTGGATGAGGACGGCAAGGTGCTCTGCTGGGCGGGTATCAACCTCGATATCAGCCGCCTGAAACAGGCGGAAGACGCTCTGCGGGACGCCGACCGGCGCAAGGACGAGTTCCTGGCGACGCTCGCGCACGAGCTGCGCAATCCGCTGGCGCCGATCTGCGCCGTGCTGGACGCGCTGCGGGACTCCGGGATTCAAGAGCCCAATTTTCCGCAGCTTCGCGAAATCCTGGAGCGACAGACCCGGCAGCTGGTGCGTCTGGTCGACGACCTGCTCGAAGTATCCCGCATCACGCGCGGCCGGATCGAACTCCGAAGGGAGCGCTGCACGGTCGCCACGCTTGTCGGACAAGCGCTGGAAACCGCCCAGCCCCTGATCCGGTCTGCCTCCCACTCGGTGAACGTGACGCTCCCATCCGAGGTGTTGCAGGTCGACGGCGATCCGGTCCGGCTGACGCAGGTGTTCTGCAACCTGCTGAACAATGCGGCCAAATACATGGCGGCGGGCGGAAGCATCCACGTCGCTGCCGAGCGCCAGGGCGATGAGGCCGTCGTCCGCATCCGTGACGAGGGGATGGGCATCGCGGCGCAGCACCTGGGGCAGGTTTTCGACCTGTTCGGGCAGGTCCAGGGCACGTCCAAGCTTTCCCAGGGCGGTCTCGGCATCGGCCTGCATCTGGTGCAGCGCCTGGTCGAACTCCACGGTGGCCGTGTGGCGGCGCACAGCGCCGGACCGGGACAGGGTAGCGAGTTCACCGTGATCCTGCCGCTGGCGGCGCCGGGCACTCCGCTCACGGCGTCGCCGGCGCCGCCCTGGTCCGGGCCACAGTCCGCACAGCGGGTGCTGATCGTCGACGATAACCGGGACGCGGCGGATACCCTCGCGCTGCTCGTGCAGACCCTGGGGGGCACCACGGAGGTGGCTTATGACGGCGAGGCGGCGCTGGACATCCTGGTTCGTTTCAAACCCGATGTGATCCTGCTGGACCTCGGTATGCCGCTGATGGACGGCTTTGAGGTCGCGCAACGGATTCGGCAATCCGCCGTCGGCTCCCACGTGAGGCTGGTCGCACTGAGTGGCTGGGGGCAGGAAGAGGACCGCCGGCAGAGCCGTGAGGCAGGCTTCGATCATCACGTCGTCAAACCGATCGACTATGCCGAGTTGCAGCGACTGCTGGAGCCTCGGGACAGCCACGACGGGTGACGCCAGGAATCCGGCGGCCCGCTGGTCGCGGCTTTCGGGCAGAACCGTCAACGGCCAGATCAGGCATCGTTCCTCGGCCAAGCCAACAGCGCTGAGCCGACCACGGATCGAAGAACCTCGCAGCCAACGCCCGCCTGGGCCTGCACGGCGAGCCCCGCGAGTACGGTGGCTAGGTACGCTGACAGGCCGCCGACGTCGGTTGAGGCGGGGAGTTGGCGATCTTCCACTCCGCGCGCAAGTCGTGCGCCAAACATCTCGACCGCCCCCTGGATGCTCCGCAACAGCGCCTCTTCGACCGCGGGCGGTGTGCCGGGCGAGCCGCAATCGGCAACCCCGTTGACGATGAAGCAGCCGCGCGGCTTGGCTGGGTCGGTCATCGCCCGGACCGCGGACAGCAGGCAGACTTCGACGGCTCGCCGGACCTCCGGCTCGGCCTCCAGCGCTCGCCGGTGTTCCGCCAGTTCCCGCTCAAGGTAGCGCTCGAAGGCCTTGATGTAAAGCGACGCCTTGTCCCCGAAGGCCGCGTAGAGGCTCGGTTTGCTGACACCCATCGCTGCGGTCAACTCGGTCATCGTCGCCGCCTGGAAGCCATCGCGCCAAAAGACGCGCAAGGCGGCGTCGAGCGCCTGGTCGACGTCGAAAGCTCTGGGGCGGCCGCGTTCCATGTCGGAGTTCGATCGAGGGTGGTTGACAGTTATTTTTAACGATCGGTATGTTATAAACCAATCGGTATAGAAATGGCGAACGGCCGGTGTTTCGTCCCGGCCTTTACGGAGTCCCAACATGTCTCGAACGTTTCTTGCGCCGGACACTGCCGACGGCATTTTCAGGGAATCCCGCCGCAGGCGGCTGGACATCGTGTCTGGCGTCGCGGCATGGCTCCCCGTGCAGGTGCTCGCATGAACGCCCCGGTGGCCTTGATCGTGGGCGCGGGGCCCGGCATCAGCGGTGCCTTCGCCAGCCGCCTGGTTGAACGCGGTTACGTCGTGGCGCTGGCGGCGCGTGATCTCGGCAAGCTCGAACCGTTCGCCGCGACCCTGCACTGCCGCGCGTATGCCGTCGATGTGCGCTCTGCGGCGGGTGTCGCCGAGCTGTTCTCCGCTGTCGAGCGGGATCTGGGGTCGCCGGAAGTCGTCCTCTTCAATGCCGGCGCGCGCCTGCCCGGGCCGATCACACAACTCGACAGCGACGCGGTCAGTCACTCCTTGCAGACCAATGCGATGGGCGCCTTCGCGGTCGCGCAGGAAGCGTCGCGACGTATGCTGCCGCGTGGGACCGGGGCGATGTTCTTCACCGGTGCGACGGCCAGCGTGAAAGGCTTTGCCCAGTCCAGCGCCTTCGCGATGGGAAAGTTCGCGGTGCGCGGTCTGGCCCAGAGCCTGGCCAAGGAGCTTGGTCCCCTGGGGATCCATGTGGCGCATTTCGTCATCGATGGCGTTGTCACGCGCAGCGCCGGAGCTCAGGGCTTCAGTCCCGAAAACATCGCCGCCAGCTACCTGGCGGTCCTGGACCAGCCCCCTGGCGCCTGGTCCTGGGAGATCGAACTGCGCAGTTGCGAGGAGCGCTTCTGAATCGCCGTGGAGCCGGCTGATGTTCGCGGGTTCCCGCGCCCTCCCGCCCTAATGTCCAACTCAACACCCAACTCGAAACCCATGCCGACACCGACGCTTTTCTCCCCGCTCCGACTCGGAGGTCACGACCTTCCAAACCGGATCTTCATGGCTCCGCTGACGCGCTGTCGTGCCTCGGAGGGCCATGTTCCGAATCCGCTGATGGCCGAATACTATGCCCAGCGCGCCTCGGCGGGTCTGATCGTCGCGGAGGCCACGATGATCATGGAGGGCAACTCGGCCTTCTACGCCGAGCCCGGCATCTACAACGAACAGCAGATTCTCGGCTGGCGCGGGGTGACCGATGCGGTGCATGCCGCCGGCGGGCACATTTTCCTGCAACTCTGGCATGGCGGACGCGCCTGTCATCCGCTGTTCAACGGCGGCGCGCAGCCGGTGGCCCCCAGCCCGATTCCGATCACCAACGATGAGGTGCACACGCCGGAAGGGAAGAAGCCTTACGCGACTCCGCGGGAATTGCGCGACGATGAGATTCCCGGCATCGTCGACGGCTTCCTCCGGGCGGCGGAGAACGCGAAGGCAGCGGGTTTCGACGGTGTCGAGGTTCATGCGGCCAATGGTTACTTGATCGACTCGTTTCTCCGCGACGGGTCCAATCGGCGCACCGGTCGCTATGGCGGTTCGGTGGAGAACCGTTCCCGGCTGCTCTTCGAAGTGCTCGAAGCCATTACCGGCGTCTGGGGTGCCGAACGCACGGCCGTGCGCCTCTCGCCGCTGAACTCCTACAACAGCATGCGCGACAGCGACCCGGTCGGGCTGACGGCCCATCTCGCCAAGGCCCTGTCCCCGCTCGGTCTGGCCTATCTGCATGTGATGCGCGGCGACTTCCTCGGGGAGCAGAACGGTGATGTCCTGACGCCGGCACGCGCGCAGTTTCGCGGCCCGCTGGTCGCCAACATGGGCTACACGCCAGCCGAGGCCGAGGCGGTGATCGCCGGCGCTGGTCTCGATGCCGTGGCTTTCGGAACCGGGTTTCTGGCCAACCCCGACCTGCCGGCCCGCATCCGGTCGGGGGCTCCGCTCAACGCAGCGGATCCCCAAACCTTCTACACGCCCGGCGCGAAAGGCTATACCGACTATCCGACGCTGGCGTGATCGGTCCCGTCGCGCGGGGAGAGTGGCTCCGCGGCCTGGCTGCGGGGCCGGGAAGGGCACTATCCTCAGACTGCCCCAGCTCGTGTCACAGCGCTCATGAAGTCGATCCGGCGATCACGCGGACGATGCCTTTGCCTGACGCCAGTATCTGACTGAGGCGTCTTCAGGCCGTGAGTGACACGGCTGCTGCGTGCACCTGGGCGTCATGCCGCGTTTCCGCGAGCTTCCCCGCTCATTCTCTTCGTCGGCGTGCCCCGATGCTCTAGAATCACACCCCGACAGCGATAGGGCCGGGTCTGCTCTGCGGAGCTTGAGCGAGCGGTCGAGGGGATCGGCACGAGGCCCGGTTCCGCCCGAATGGTCCGGCCATCTCGGATCGTCTGAACCTCGGAGCAGGGAAATCCATTGGCTGAACTCCCGCGGCATCCGGAAGCGGAGCCGGACATTTTGCGCGGTGCCGGTTGGCAAGCGTTCCGCAGGGGCGATCCCAAGCGCGGGCCCTTGCTCGTCAAGCGGGCCCTGGGTGATGGCGTTGCGAGCCCTTCCGCGGATTCCCTGCGCCATGAGCAACGGATACTCGAGCGCCTGCGCGGTGTTCCCGGCTGCCCGACGCTGGTGGCATTCGATCCGGCCAGGGGCGAACTGGAAATAGAGGATTTCAACGGCTTACCGCTGCGCCAGTCGGGCCTTCCCGGTCGTGTTGGCCCGGCGGAGTTCCTGGCGCTGTGCGAAGCCATGGCGCGTGCCGTGGCGGGCATGCACGGACGGAGCATCCTGCACAAGGACATCACTCCGGAGCATATCCTGATCGGGCGCGACGAACCGCAGCCGCTGTTCATCGACTTCGCCCAGGCGACGACGTTCGCAGAGGAGCGGCCCGGGTTCGGCCACCCCGGCCGCCTGGCCGGCGATCCCGCTTACCGTTCACCCGAACAGAGCGGACGGATGAATCGCCCGGTCGACTACCGCGCCGACCTCTATTCCCTGGGGGCCGTGTTCTATCTCCTGGCAACCGGCCGCCCGCCCTTCGAAGCGGCCGATGCGGTCGGTTTGATCCATGCCCACCTGACCCGATCGCCGGTACCGCCGGCGGTACATGCACCCTGGCTCCCCGGGCCCGTATCCGCGGTCATTCTGAGCCTTCTGGCGAAGGAGCCGGACGATCGGTACCAAAGCGCCGCGAGCCTGGCCCACGACCTGGCGGCGCTGCGTCGAGCACTGCACGAGGACACCCCTCTGGACCAGGTGCCGCTCCGGCAGCGCGATATGCCGCTGGCCTTGCGGGCGCCGCGCCGCCTCTATGGCCGCAACAAGGAGTTGGCAGCTCTGGCAGCGGCGTTCGCGGAGGCCCGCAGAGTCGGCGGCGGCAACCGTGGGCTTTTCGTAACAGGCTATGTCGGGGTCGGGAAGACGTCATTGATCCTGGAAATCCAGCAGCTGGTCACCCTCAACCAGGGCTGGTTCGTCAGCGGCAAGTTCGAGCAGTTCCAGCCCGGACGGCCGTTGCTCGGCCCGGGACTATGCCTGCGGCAGCTCTGTCAGTTCCTGTTGGCCGAGCCCGAGCCGGAGGTCGCGCGGTGGCGCCAGCGGATACTGGCCGGCGTCGGCCCGGATGCCGCCGTGCTGTTCGACCTGATTCCGGAACTCGAAGCGCTGCTCGGGCCCCAGGCACCCGCGCCGGAATTGGGGCCGGTCGAAGATCAGGCGCGGCTGCGCGGGCTGTTGGTGGGTTTGTTGCGGCAGATCGCCACGCCGGCCCGTCCGCTGGTGATCCTGCTCGACGATCTCCAGTGGGCGGATCGGGCGTCGCTGGACGTCGTCGGTGCGCTACTGGACGAGCCGGAACTCGATGGTCTGCTGCTGATCGGTACCTATCGGGACGCTGACATCGATGCCGCGCATCCCTTGGTGGCATTGCTCCGTCGACCCACGGCCGCCGGGGTTCCGGTCCCCGTGTTGACCCTGGGAAATCTGCCGGTCCAGGACCTCGCCACATTGCTGACCGACATGCTGCGAGCGCCGCGCGAAGCCGTGCGACCGCTGGCGGCAGCGCTCCACGCCAAGACCGGCGGCAATCCGTTCTTCACGCTCGAGTTGCTCAAGGCGCTATACGCGGACGGAGTGATCGCGCCGGATCCCGATCGGGCCGCGTGGGATTGGAGCCTCGACGCCATCAGCCGGTACCCCGCCAGCGCCAACATTGCCGACTTTCTCGCGGGTCGACTGCACGCACTGGCTTCGGACACGATCGACGTGCTGGTCGCCATTGCCTGCCTGGGCAACGAATGCACCCTGGAGCGGTTGGCCATCGCCTTGGACAGCGATCCGGAAAGTCTTCGCGACCGGCTCGTCCCCCCACTGGCACAAGGGATTCTGCTGCCGCACAGCGGGCTGGCGCGGCTACCGCCCGAACCCGGGGCCCCGCTTCGCTTCTGCCACGACCGCATGCTGCAGGCGGTGTACCAGTTGCGGAATGCCGACTGGCGCGATCGCCAGCACCTCGCAATCGCGCGACGTTTCGCTTCGGTGCCCGGCGATCCCTCGCTGCGCTCGCTTGCGGCAGAGCATTATGCGCTGGCGGCCTCCTTGATCAGCGCGGTCGAGGAACAGTCCTCCGCGCGCACGCTCTTCTTCGAAGCGGCCGTGCGAGCCCGCCACGCCGGGGCGCTCGATGTCGCCGAGCGATTGCTGCGCCTCAGCCTTGGCGTGTCCCCGACGGATCTCTGGGAAGCGGATTCGGACCTGGCCTTTACGCTGTGCTCCGAACTGCACCTGATCCTGTATTGCCAGGCTCGCTACCCGGAGGCCGATGCGCTGTACGACCGGCTCGCGGCTCGTGCCGCGGAGGCCCTTCGCCTGGTGGAGCCGGCCTGCGTGCAGGTGATGAGTCTGTCGAATCGAACCCGCTACGACGAGGCGATCCAGCTCGGCAGCGAGCTGCTGGACCGGCTCGGCGTCGCCGTGCCGGTAGCCGATCTGCTGCCGGCCGTGGAGTCGGAACTGGCGCTTTTCTACCGCCATGTGGCGGCAGGTGCGCTGGAAGACCTGTCCACCGGTGCGGCGCCGGTGAACTCCGCGGCGCATGCGGTCGCCAAGCTGATGAACCGCATGATCTCGGCGACGTTCTTCGCAAGCCCGTTGTTCGCCTGCTGGCTCGTGGTGCGTTGCGGTCGCCTGTGGGTGGAGGACGGCTACCAGCCGTTCCTGATCTACCCGCTGTCCTGCATGATCGGACCCTGCATACTCTGGCGCGGCGATTACGCGACCGGTTTCCGGACGGCTTCCGCGGCCTTGCTGGCCGGACAGGACTGGGAAAAGGGTGGTGAGACGGCCCGCTCCCAGCACGTGATGGAACTGTCGAACAGGCACTGGTTCCGGCCGCTGGAGGAGTCCCTTTCGCCGGCGCGTGCCGCTCGCGACGGCTTGCTGCGTGCGGGAGAACTGGAGTTCGCCTGCTACACGTTCTTTACCTCGCAGATCGTGCTGTTGGAGACCGGCAGCCATCTCGTTGAGCTCGCCGCGGAGAATCACGCCGCGCTGGCGTTTGCCCGCAAGACCGGTAACCGGCACGCCGAGCAGTCCTTCCTGCTCTATCGGCAGCTGATTGAAACGCTGGAAGGAACAACGGCGGCGCTCGGCAGCGACAGCAACGATGCCCGGCAGGACGAGCCGGAGCAACTGGAGGCCATCCAGGGCAATCCGATGGCGCTCTGCTACTTTCATCTTTTCCGGGCGCTGACGGCGGTCGTGTTCAACGACGATGGGTCCTTGATTCAGCATGTCGAGGCCGTCGGTCCGGTTGCGGCGCACGTTACCGCGCACTACGCCAGCGTGCTGGTGAACCTGTTCGACGCGCTGGCGTTGATCCGCCGGATTCCGACCGTGCCGCCGGACGAGCGCCCGGCGCTGCTGGAGAAGGTGGCCGACAGACAGGTTTGGTTCGAGGCCCGTGCCGCGGATGCACCCATGAATTTCCGCCATTTCCATCACTGGATCGAAGCCGAGCGGCTCGCTGCGCTCGGCGAGACCTGGCTGGCGCTGCAGGCTTTCGAACGGGCGATGGGACTGGTTCAGGGACAGCACCGCCCGTGGCATCTGGCGTCGATCACCGAGCAGGCAGGGCGCTGCTATCTGCGGCAGGGTCTGGAACAGGCGGGCCGCCCGTTGCTGGTGCGGGCGCACGGCCATTATCGTCAATGGGGTGCCCTGGCCAAGGCGCACGCGCTGCGCGCCGAATGGCCCTTCATCGACACTGGGTCCGGCGACGCATCGGACCACGAGGTCTTGCTCCGTGCCTCCCAGGCCCTGTCCTCGGAAACCTCGTTGCCGCGACTGGTTCGGCGGCTGGTGGAGTCGGTGGCCCAATTGACCGGTGCAACCGACGTCCGGTTCATGATGCTGGACGACGAGGGGCACTGGCATCTGGAAGGCGGGATCCGCGGCGATACGATCCTCGAGCGTATGAGCCTGGATGAAGCCGAGCGGCGTGGGATCATCAGCGGCAACGGGCTGCGACTGGCGCTGAAGTCCCTGAAACCGGTCTGGTCGGACGATGCCGTGACCGACAGTCGCTTTGCGGGCGACCCGCATTTTGCCGGACTGGCGCAGTGCTCGCTGTTCGGTCTGCCGATCTTCACGCAGGGGCGGTTGACCGCGGCACTGGCGCTCGAGAATCGCCTGTTCCGGGCTGCATTCACCCGCGGCCGCACCGAGAGCGTATCCATGCTGTGCGGGCAATTGGCGATTTCCATCGAGAACATCCGGCGGACCGAACAAATCATCCGCGCCAACGAGGCCTTGAACGAGCGCGCCGAGGAAATCACCGGCCTCAATGCCGAGTTGGCGCAACGCGCCAAGGAAGCCGAGACGGCGAATCAGGCGAAAAGCCAGTTTCTCGCCAACATGAGTCACGAGATCAGGACGCCCGTCAGCGCGATCCTGGGTTTCACCGACCTCGCCCTCGCGGCGGAGCCGCCCGAGCGGCTGCGCGCCTATCTGACCAAAACCAAGGCGGCCTCCAGCCAGCTGTTCCATCTGGTCAACGACATTCTGGATTTCTCCAAGATCGAGGCAGGGAAGCTCGAACTCGAAAGCGCCGAGTTCGGGCTGGACCGAATACTGGAGAATCTGAGCCTGATGGTGGGTGAAGGCGTGGGGGACCGAGGGTTGAATCTGGTCTTCGACGGCGAGGGTAACGTACCCAGCCGGCTCGTCGGTGATCCGCTGCGGTTGGGTCAAGTGCTGTTGAATCTGGTCGGGAATGCCATCAAGTTCTCGGAGCGGGGCACGGTGTCGGTCAGCTTCCATCTGGAATCCTTCGACAGCGATTCTCTGATCCTCCGGGTGGCCGTCAGCGATGAAGGCATCGGCATTACAGCGGAACAGCAGGTTCGGCTGTTTGCACCGTTCTCCCAGGCGGATTCGTCAACGACCCGCCAATTCGGTGGTACCGGGCTGGGTCTGGCGATCAGCCGGAGACTGGTGGAGCGGATGGGCGGGCATCTGTGGGTCGACAGCGAACCCGGCAAGGGGAGCACCTTCCAGTTCACGGCGAAGTTCGGCGTCATCGGAGCCGGTTTTCCGCTGCATCACGCGTTCGCCCGCCGCACCTCGAGACACGTGCTGGTCGCCGACAGTGACAGCGCCTCGCGACAAAGCCTGCAGGGGCAACTGGCCCACCTGGGCCTGACGGCGGACCTGTGCGCCTCCTGGGCAGAGACCGAGGCTAAATTGAACGGCGGTGCCGCGGCCTATCTTTGCCTGCTGATCGACGAAACACTGCCGGTGCCGCAGGTGTTGCGGTCGCTGCGCGAAGCACCGGAGCGACTGCGGCTGCCGGTCCTCGTGATGAGCTATCGGCACGGCAGCGGTGCCCCGACGGAAGCCGGGCGGCTCTCGAAGCCGATTACGCTGGCCCGACTCTATGGGTGCATCGCGCATTGCCTGGAACTCTCGCCAGCACCTGCGCATCCGGCTGCGCCCCCGATCGTCCTCGACCCGGCGACCGAACTGGCTGCCGGCTTGCAGGGTGCTGAGATCCTGCTGGTCGAGGATATCGAGATCAACCGCGAGATGATGATGGAACTGCTTGGCAATGCCGGTCTGAAGGTCCGCGTGGCCGAGAACGGCCTGGATGCGGTGCGCGAGGTGAAGACTGTCCGCCCCGATGCGGTGCTGATGGACTGCCAGATGCCGGTGATGGATGGTTACGAGGCGGCCCGAGCGCTGCGCAGCGATCCGCAGCTTCGCGACCTGCCGATCATCGCGCTGACGGCCAATGCGCTGAGCAGCGACCGTGAGCGATGTTTCGCAGCCGGCATGAACGCCTATCTGTCCAAACCCGTCGACTTGACCGAGCTCATGAGGACTCTCACGCAATGGATCAAACCGACGGCCAGCGTCCCTCAGGCTCCAGCGGCCCCGAAGGCGGTGGTAGAGCCCGGATCACTCGCATTCCCGGGCATCGATGTGGCGATGGGGCTTGAGCACGTCGGGCAAAAGCGGGAGCTGTATCTGCGGCTGTTGCACAAGTTTTACGATGCGTATTGTCTGGCCTTCGAAGCCGACTTCCGGGCCGCGCTGGCCGTCCCCGACATGCCGGTCGCCCAGCGGCTGGCGCACTCGCTCAAGGGAACTGCCCGGATGCTCGGCGCCAGCGAGACGGGCGAGTTCGCGGCGCGACTGGAGGCCGCGGTGAAGGCAGGTGAGACGGACGCCACAATCGAGAATCTGCTGACGAGCGTCGTGTCCGAACTGGCTCGGGTCGGCGCAGGCCTGAAGGAGTTAAGCGATGCCGAAGGGAGAACCGGCTCTGCTCCAACTCATTCGCCGCAACCGGTGTGAGGGTTGATCACCGTCGCACGACGATCACCCCTCCTTCGCTCGAGCCGCGCATGCTATGTCGGGTTCGCCGGATAATGGCGCTCCGAGCAGCGTGTTTTTCCCGGACACAGGCAATGTCCAGGGGCAGCCCCGCCTGACGCGTTGGCTTCTGTTCCCACTCTCAGGGCCGGATTTTGGCTAACGACAGAGCCTAATGCCGCGTAGATTACCCGTGACAATGCGCAGTGCGTGGACACGGACGCGCGGCCGGTTGCCTCACACTATCGACGAGAGCCCTGCCATCGACTTTCTTTTTTACTGGTGCCAACGCCTATGTGCAGAAAATCCCTCCTTCTGGCCGTTTACCTGTCGGGTGCCGTGCTCGCGGCCTGTCAGAAGACGCCTTCAGTCGCCGAAGTCACCGAGGCCTGCCGGCGCGGCAACGCGACCGTCACGGCGGTGGAGATTGGGGACGCTTATCAGGATGGTGAAAAACCGCTCTGAAATTCCCCTTACCTTTCCCGCCGAACCAAATCGGCTGGGTGCGGGGTCGGTTT